>JASLLL010000022.1 GCA_030747075.1 Gemmatimonadota bacterium | reverse complement strand
CGATCGATTCTCGGCGTGCGAACATCCGGATGCCCACCCGCGCCGAAACAGTCGGCCCGCCAGGTGTCCACCGTGATCAGAACCACGGATTCCACCACCGGCGAGTCTCCCCCGCAACCGACAGGGAGCGCCACAGCGAGAATCAGCGACGCGAGAACCCATCCAGTCCGCTTCACAAGGTCCACGCGATCAGGGCCCCTGCTCCACGAGGTCGTCGTACGAATCCGGGCGGCGGTCCCGGTAGAACTGCCACACATCCCGAACCTCCCGGTTCAGGTCGAGATCCACATCCGCCACGAGAAGTTCGTCCTCCGTCTCGCTCGCCTGCGCCACCAGTCGGCCGCGAGGATCGCAGATGTAGCTGGATCCGTAGAAGTGTCCGGTCTTCCAGGGTTCTTCCTCTCCGACGCGATTGATGGCGCAGATCCAGTACCCGTTGGCGACGGCGTGGGCCGGTTGTTCCAGTTCCCACAGATACTTGGACAGCCCGGCGATGGTCGCGGACGGGTTGAACACAATCTCCGCGCCGTTCAGCCCCAGGAGCCGTGCGCCTTCGGGAAAGTGCCGGTCGTAGCAGATGTAAACGCCCACACGACCGTAAGCCGTGTCGAACACCGGATAGCCCAGGTTCCCCGGCTTGAAGTAGAACTTCTCCCGGAAGTTCGGAAGCTGCGGAATGTGGTTCTTGCGGTACTTCCCCAGGTAGGTGCCGTCCGCATCCAGAACCGCCGCCGTGTTGTAGTAGACGCCCGGCATCTCCTCCTCGTAGACGGGAACCACGATCACCATCTTGTGCTTCACCGCATACTCCCGCATTCGATCGACGGTGGGTCCCGGCACGGGCTCCGCCATGGCGTACCATTTCGCGTCTTCTTCCGCGGGGAAATACGGCCCGTTGAAGATCTCCTGCAGGCAGAGCATCTGCACTCCCTGCTTCCCCGCCTCGTCGATCACGGGCAGGTGCTTCTCGAACATCGCATCGCGGATTCCCTCCAGCGACCCCGTACTGACCGGAGTACTCGCCTGGATGAGACCCACCCTGACTTCACGCGCCATGGTTCCCCCCTCCCGGAAAACGCTCATTGTCGCCCCTTGAGGCGAGACGCGTCAATTCGCCAAAGGGACCCTTCCGCCCAGTTCAAGAGAGAACCGGTCCCCTCTTTCGGAACGCACGAAGCGCACTGTGACCCGCCTCCCGGGCCGTGTCGTGTACAAAGACCAGACCGTGAGAAGCGGCGCTCCCGTCGTGCTTCGCCCCCCCTCAAACCCCATGCCGACGCGGCGTCCGCGTCGCGACACGCCCGCCACCGCTCCCAGTCCGGCACTGCGCCCACCGGATCGGGACTCGACGCGCAACACGCCGCGCGCTCCGCCCGCCGATGCTCCCGCGAAGGATGCACGCCAGCCGGCGCGACCGGGTTCGCCCGTCCCTTGCCCCCGCCATGCCACGGCGGTCACGGCGGCGTCGCGGAACTCCCGTCGAACGACCCACCGGGCGCGGGTTCCCGCGTCCGCGTTCCAGCCCGCCTCCGCTCTCCAGGTGGACTCTCCCATCCCGCTGGCGCCACGAAGTCCCGCCGCGGCATCCAGACCCGGCGCCGCTCCGTCCGAATCCCACTTTGCCGTCACACCCCACACACAGCGTCCGCCGCCCACGGCAAGCCGCGCTCGCGCCCGGTGGGGACCGCCGATCAGTTCCATCCGCACCGGCATCCGTCCGTGTGCGGCCCACGCCCCCATGGCCTGCGCGGAGTCTCCCCGGCTCGATACGGCCATCTCCGCGCCCCGGAACGAGAGGCGAAGCGCCAGACGCGACTCGTCGTCCGTGTCACGCCCCGCGTGGGCCTCGCATTGCACGCGCCCCAGGAGGACGCTCCCCGCCGCACCGCGCACCGTTCCGGCAGAGGAAATCCGCGCCGCCCGCGCCGCCCCCCGACGACTGAGCGGCGAACCCCAGCCCCGGCCCGAGGTGAGATTCGTGACCGACAGCGCACCCACCGACCACGCCCCTCGACGCGTCGCCAGTTTGAACCCCGCGTGCAGCCGACGCCCGCTTGCCGCGGAGGTGCCCACCTCGAAGCGCCCCCCGCCCGCGCGTCCGGCCAGACGCCACCCCACGCCGTACCGAGTCGCGTGAATGCGCATCGTGCCGGTGCCGGTCGGGGTGGGCCCGGACTCCGCGACAACGGAAGTGAGAATGCTCGAACTCGCTAGAAGTGCTATCGCTAACCACTTGGGCCGCCCCACATTGCCGCTCTCGTTCGGGAAGGATGGTGGAGGGAGGGTTCGCTCCCGGGGAGTCTCTCATATACCCGCCACCGACGCGGAAGACCAGCGTCACATACGGAAGGCGAAGCCCGCGCGGAGATTCCAGTCGGTGCTTTCCACATCCGGCGGTGGCTCCGAATCCCAGGCCATCTTCAGACGCAACACCAGCGAAAGCCGCTCCGACAGGGGAGATCGAACGGACGCGGACAGCATCCCCCGCGCATCTCCGGGGTCTGCAGCGCCCGGCTGGAGAAAGACGGTGCCGTCGAGAGTGGCACGCTCGCCCAGCGGAACTTCCGCCCGGCAGAATGAAGACACGCGCACGATCGTGTCCTGCCCGCCGTCTTCAATGCGATCCGTTTCCAGCATCGGTGTGAGACCCACCGAAAGCGTTCGCCTGTCCTCGCGGAGGACATCGAATCGCACCCCCGCCCCCAGCAGGAAGCGCACCGTGAGACTCTGCATGGGGTCGCGCTGAATCTGTGCGAACAGCACGGAGGCGAACCGATCCGCAAAATCGCGATTGTGGCGAAGATGTCCCATGGACGCGTTCCGAACCGTCTCGCCACCAGACACCGCGAAATCCGCCGCGGCCATCATGCGAACCGCATCCCGTCCTTCGCGCCAGGTCACGGTCCCGGAGAGCGACAGATCCGTCAGATCGCTGTTCCCTCCGGTGGCTCCGAGTCGACCTTCCACTTGCGCAGCGTATCCGGAGTCCACCGGTGCTCCACCGCTCACGGTGTCGAGGATCTCCGCGCGAACGGGAAGCACGACAAGACCGCACAGCGTCACGGCAAGCGCACAAGTCCGGATCACGACTCTCCTCCCTCTCGGAAAATGCGTACCCTGCGGGAAGTTTGCCGGTCCGTCCAGTGGAGGATGCTTGACGCGGGACCGTCCGACGAAGACCATCGGTGAACTGTTCGCACAAGAGGGGCCGCCCCCTCCCTGAATCCGACACGATGGAGTTCCTTCGCATGACTTCTGCCAAGACGCGCACCGCGGCCGGACCGCTGAGTGGTTGCCGTGCCATCCCGCTGCTCCTCCTGCTCGCCACCACCCTGCCCGGCCTACTCCCCGCCATGGCCGCGCAGGGAACACCCCCTCCCGTGAACCCGGAGAAGCTGGAGTTCTTGAGCGCTTACATCGTCGGGCTGGAATCCCGTTCCCACGCAGACCACCACGGCTTCGATGTCAGCGGCGCTTCTCCCGTGGAACTCTATCTGGTGGTCGAGGCGGAACAGGACGGCATTCCCGTCTATTGCACGGAGTTTCCCGATGTCCGCGTTCAGGGACGCGGCCTCCCGTCCGCACTCATCGCCAGTCCCGCGGAATGCGGTCTGGAGTCCGCCGAGATCCACTGGGCGGAACTCACTCCGGACGAGACCGCTTCCGTATGGACCCGCGATCGTATCCGTTGGGGAAAGAACCGCTGGACGCTCGAACTGCACGAACTTCCCGGCCGACCCGCGCCCGGCATCCTTCCGTCGTGGGGAACGGGTCGGTTTGCCGCCGCCGTCAATGTCGCCGGAGGAAGCGCTTCCCCCCGCATTCTGGAATCGCCCGGCTGGTCGCCGGGGCCCACATGGCGAAGCCCGGAGGAGGTGCGGGGCTTCCGCGTCTCCCGCTATTCGGACCGGTCTCTCATCGGTCTCGCCATGGGACTCGCCCGGCTTCCCGTTCACGAATCGCTCACCGCTGCCCATGCACGCACACGGACCGGTCTGCGCCCCGTCGATCTTGCCCTCCTTCCCTATTCCGAACTCGCCCACACGCCGCTCCCCACTGACGCGTCCGAACCGCTGGACGGAGAGGCGTGGCACTGGCTCTTCCGCCCCGTCGCACGCGACATCCACCGACGGGCGCTCTCCTCTTCGCCGATGGTGACCGCGGGCGGCCGGGGGATTCCCTGGAGCGGGGGAACCTCAAAGTCCGGGACCATCCGTGGAGACATCCTTCTCACCGGCAGCCGGATCCTCCTGTTGGACACCGACGATGGAGACGGCTGGCTGGGCGAAGGCGACTACGCGTATCACACCGCATCCGGGATACTGGAACGGGGAAAGATCTCCGACATCGAAGGACAGCGCGCGAAGATTCTCCGCCCGCGCACCTTCCTCAAGCTCCGGAAGAAACTCGAAGATGCCGGGTACGGAAGCCAGGGAGGATCCCCCGTGCTGTCGGCGGACCTTCTCGCCACCGTCCAGGAGTTCCAGTCGGATCACCATCTGGAGGAAACCGGTGTCCCGGACCGGAAGACGCTGGAAGCACTGAACGCGTTTCTGGATGCGCTTCGCAGCCACGAGACCCCTGGATCGCCGGAGACGCATTGAACCTGTTTGCGGCCCCGGACCTCGGCACGCTTCGAACGATTCTCCCTGACATACTGAAGAGGCTCCGGGGCGAAGACCCTCTGGCGCGCGTCCGCCTCGTCACTCCCGGGGATCTGGTTCGCGCCGAAGTGCGCCGCGACCTGACGGCGCGTACGGGCGGCTTCCTTGGGATTGAGGTGACCACCTGGGCCGCGTGGGTCGATTCGATCGCACTGCCGGAGATTCTCGGAGAAGGAGGTCGACGCCTCGACGAGGCGGGATTCGAGCGCGTGGTGGCCCGCGCCTGTGCGGATCTCGCGGCGAGCGGAACAAGCCCGGACGGCCCGCTGGAGCGCGCCGCCGACACGCCGGGACTCGCGCGACTCGCGGCGGCGGCGCTTCGCGATCTGATGGAGGCCCGGCTCGACCCGGACGCGCTGGCCGGGACGCTGACCGACCGGGTGGGGCGCGGGTTGCTGGGGCTTTACCGGGAGGTACTCTCCCGCCTCGACCGGGACGGCTTTCACGACACTCACAGCCGGGAAGCCACCGCGGCCCGAATCCTGCGTGCCCGCCCGGACGGCGACCGCGAGGCCCTGCTTCTCTTCGGCTTCCACAACCTGACGCCGCTCCAGCACGCCGTCCTGGATGCGGCATCCGTATCCCGGTCCGTCACGCTGCTTGTTCCCGGGCCGGGGGCTCCCGGAGGCGCCGCCGCCCAGCGACTGATCGACGCGGGCACAGCGAAGGCGGACCCGGTCTATCTCGACCCCATCCCGCCTTCGCCCCCACTCACCTACCACGAAAGCGTATTCGAGATCCCGGTCGTGACCGACCCGGGGCCGGAGTGTCTGGAACTCCTCACTTGCCCGGTGGAGGACGCCGAGGTACGCGCGGTCGCCCGGAGGATTCGCCGGGAGGTGGAGACGCACGGGCACTCCTTCGATCACTTTCTCATCGTGGTGCCGCCCGCCGGACCGTCTCCAGCGCTCTTTCACTCCCTCTTCTCCCGGGCGGGAATCCCGTTGCACGACCGCGCGGGCATCCCCGCCTCCGCAACGCCCCCCGGACGCGCCGCCATCGCGCTGGCACGCATGGCGGCCTCCGGACCGGGCGAAGCGGCGCGAGCGGCCGTCGACTTCCCTGACGAGGTCGCCCGCATCCAGGAGCCACTGCGCTCACTCGCGTCCGCCCGAAACTGGCCCGATGCGAACGAGGCCTTCCGCAATCTCTACCGTGCGCGGCACCACTGCGACCCTGCGCCGTTCGTCGAGAACTGCCTGTTGACGATCGAGATGGTCCACGGAGATGCGAAGGCCTCTCCCGTCGACTTCCTGCGGGAGCTCCGCGCGACGCTCCACTCCACGCTCTACCGCCCCACTCCGGATGACCCGGACACGGCCGCCGTCCTGCTGGTGCGCGCTGACGCGGCGCGCGCCGTCACGCGTCCCTTCGTGTTCTACACGGGCCTGGTGGAGAAAGCCATCCGCCCTCCCCGCCCGGGCGACCCCCTCCTTCCCGAGTCCACCCGCGAGCGCGTCAACCATGTCTTCGAGTCCAAGGGGCGGACACTGGCCCGCCGGGAAGATGTCCTGGTGGAAGATCTTCTTCTGGCGCGATTCGCGCTGGAGGCCGCCTCCGGCCGCGCCGTCTTCTCGTGGTCGGCACGAGCCACCGAAGGCGGCCAAGTGCGGAACCCCTCCGGGATTCTGCTCGATATTGTGTCCGCGCGAGCGGGAGTCGGGATATCACGCGAAGATCCCGCTTTCAGCCTCCACGCTCCGGCAGAAGACCGCGCACTCCGCGAGCGGTACCCCACCGACCCGACGGACCTCGCGCTCACCCTCTTTCGCACACCCGACACGCAGCCGGGCGCTTCGGAACTGGCGCGGATTCTGCGGGACGGCAACGCCCCGTATCTCGCCAATGCGCTCCGCGCCGCGAACGAACGCTGGCGCGGGGGAACACTCACCGCCCACGACGCCGTACTGGCGGACGGCCCCGTCCTCGACGCCATCCGCCATCGATTCCTCGGCGCCCGGACGAGGTGGAGCCCCACCTCGCTGGAGCGACTGCTGGACTGCCCGTTCGCATTCCTCGTACGCGATGTCCTGAAGCTGCGCCCGCCCGAACCCGACGACGACGACCCCGACGCGCGAAGCCGAGGCCAGCTCTTCCACGCCATGGCTGCGGATCTCTACCGTGCTCTCGCCGAAAAGAAACAGCTCCCTCTCACGCCGGAGCGACTGCGCGCGGCACATCAAGAAGCCGACCGAATCGCACGCGAACACCGGCGCGAGTTTGTGAAGGGAGCCTCCGGATCCCGTCACCTTCTCCACGACATTGCGGCAGGCGAAGTGGCCGCCACGCTGGCCGAATCCGTGGTCCGCGAGTGCCTGTCCCGCGACCGCCCGGCCCCGGTGCCGACCCACTTCGAACTCTCGTTCGGTACGGACATCCCCCGACGCGACGCGGACCCCATGTCCACCGAAGACGCCGCCACTCTCCGCCTCACGGGTGCAAAGGACTTGCGGCTCAAGGGGCGTGTCGATCGAATCGACCGGGCGAAGAACGGAGTCCTTCGCATTGTGGATTACAAGACGGGGGAGGCCCGCACAAAGCCCGAGGGGCTTCGAACGAAAGTCAGAGGGCGCAGCCGGGTCGGACTTCAGCTTCCGCTTTACATGGATGCCGTCGGTGACCTTCTGGGCGCGCGCGTTGAGCGCGCCGAGTACCGGCATCGTCCGGCCAACGGGAAGTTCGCCGATCGCGGCCTTGACGGCGAAGAGGTCGAGCGCCTGCGCCCGGAACTGACGCGCTGTCTGGGGCACGCGCTCGACTGCGTCCGGCGCGGCTGGTTCGCTTCCGTACCGGGCGACACCTGTTGCTCGCAAGACCTCGCCCCCGCGTGCGGCCCGTCCCCCGGCGCGCGCGCCCGCCGCAAGGCCACCGACCCCGCCCTTGCCGAACACCACGCCGTTGTTCGCGGAGAGGAACCGGTGAGCAAGTGACGCTGCCCGACGGCAGAATCCGCGAACGCATCATCCGGGAAACCGGCGCAACCTTCACGGTGGAAGCAGGCGCCGGAACCGGGAAGACCACCCTCCTCACCGACCGTGTCCTCGCCCACCTGGAATCGGGAATGCTGCTGTCCCGCATTGCCGTCATCACCTTCACGAGAAAGGCGGCGGCGGAGTTGTCGGCGCGGGTTCGCGAAAAGCTGGGAGCACGCCGCGAAGAGAACTGGGCGGCCGCCGCGCTGGATGAGTTCGACCGGGCCTGTATCGGCACCACCGATTCCTTCTGCCGGACCCTCCTCTCCGACTTTGCGCTGGAGGCCGGAGTTCCACCCGGCTTCGCGGTGGCGGACGACACCGCGCAGCAGGCGCTGAAGGAGGAGGCCATTCGGATCGCGTTGAGTCCCGGCCATCTTCCCGATGCGGAGGGCCTGCGGATGCTGGCCGACGCCGGCGTCCGCCCCGCTTCTCTGCGGAAGATGGCGAAGGACTTCATGTCGGGACGCCCCCTGCCTCCGGCCCCGGAACCCGTCTCTTCGGAAGATCTGGTCGCCGTGCATCGCCGCCATCTGGATGCGATCGACGCCCTGATTCCCCGATGCACCAACCCGGAGGATCGTCTCCTTGGCTATGTTCGGACACTTCAGCACGAGCTCGAGGCCGCGGAAGCACTCGGGGCTGCTGCCGGAGCGCGGATACTGTCCCGAACGTCCGCCGACCCGAGGCCCGGAGGGAAGGGAAGAGCCGGCGACTGGGAAGACGGTGCGAAGGCCGAGGTCCTGGAACTCTTCCACGCATTCCAGGAGGACCGCGAAGAGAGCCTTCGCGCACGCGCCTGCGAACTCACCGGGATTGCCGCCACATGGTTCGACGCCTGTCGGACCGCCTACCAGTCGCTCAAGCGGGAACGCGGCCTTCTCGATTTCGGAGACCTCACACGGATCACGCGAAGCGTTCTCGACCAGCGAGCGGATGTGCGGCGCCGGGTCGCAGCGCGGTACGACGCCATCCTCATGGACGAAGTGCAGGACACCGATCCCATGCAGATGGAGATTGCCTTTCTCCTGACCTGTAGCGAACCCGTCCCGGACGATCTCTTCACCGCGACCCCCCAACCCGGTCGCCTCTTCCTCGTCGGTGATCCCAAGCAGTCCATCTATCGATTCCGCCACGCGGACATCGAGCTCTACGAGAAAGCGCGCGCCCGGGTCGCCGAGTGCGGCGAGGGAGCGTCGATCTTCACGAACTTCCGGTCGCATCCGGCCATCTTGAACTTCGTGAACGATCTCTTCGCCGGGTGGATGTCCGCCGACGACGGCACCCATCAGGCCCGCTATGAACCGCTGGCCGCCAACCCGCTTCGCAAGGTGGATGGAGAGGGCGCCGACGACGAGCCACGCATCCATCTCCTCCTCACCGATCCGGCCGGGGAGGCCTCCATCCCGGAGGCACGCGGCAAGCACGGACTCAAAGCGCCTGCCCGACGAGAAATGGAGGTGGACTCCGCCGTGCGCCTGATCCGGCAGATGCTCGCTCCGTCGGACGCGGGGCCATGGCGGGTGAACGACCCTTCCACCGGGAAACTGCGCAACGCCCGCCCGGATGACATCGCCATTCTCATGCGCAACACGAAGCTCGCGGATGACATGCTCGACGGACTCCGACGAAGCGGCCTTCCCGCGACGGTGGCCGGAGGGCGCCGCTTCTTCCGCCGGGAAGAGATCGCCACGCTGCTCGCAGTGCTGGAGCATCTCGTCCAGCCGGAGGACCGGTTCCTCCGGTTCGCCGCACTTCGCTCGCTCGCTCTGGCTTTCCCCGACGGGGCCCTCGCCGCACACTTCCTGGCACTGGACGACGCGCCCGGAAGTGCCGAAGTGCGTGACGCCGAAGCGTTCCTCGCAGACCTTGCACGGGAGGCGCGCGCTCGTCCTCTGGCGGACCTTCTGACACTTGTCTGCGAGAGGCTGTCCCTCTTCGCCATCTTCGCCTTTCGAAGCGACGGCCCCGCCCGCGTGGAGGGGCTTCGTATGCTCCTCAACCACGCGTCCTCCCTGGAGGAGGCCGAAGTCGACAGCCTTCCGGCCTTCGTTGCGTGGCTTCGCGATCGAACCGGCCTGGACTCAGCCGAAGCGCCCGGAGACCCGGATCCGGGAAGCGCGGGCGGCGTGCAGATCCTCACGATGCACAAGGCGAAGGGGCTGGAGTTTCCGATCGTCATTCTGGCGGATCTTGGTTCCGAGAACTCAAGGACGGCTACGATGGTTCTCGACCGGGAGACCGGGCGCACAGAGTTCTCGCTGGGGGCACGAATCGCCACCCCCGGCTATGAAGAGGCGGCGGCGGCGGAGAAGGTCCGGCAGAGCGCGGAAGAGGTCCGTCTGCTCTATGTTGCGATGACGCGCGCCCGGGACCATCTCGTCATCTCGTGGCCGGAAGGAGCGACGGGCTCTCTCTCCGGCTCGTCACTCGGCGGCAAGCTCGGGCCGCCGCCGGGCGAGGCCGCGCCCGAGGAGTCCGGGCTGCACACGATTCCGGCAGCCACCCTTCCCCCCCGGCAAGAGGGCACCCTCCGTCGCACGCTCTCGGTGGACGATGCGGAAGAGACCGCCGCCGCGCTTTCCCCGCGCCCCCCCGGCCCGACCGGTTGGGCCGGGGCGATCCATGCCGCCTCTCGCCCGGCGGTGGCACTCACGCCGTCCGGGCTCGCCCACGACGAACCCGCGCCACCGTCCGCCCCGTGCGCGACCCCACCGACCGGCGACGGGCGTGCGATCGGAACGCTCGTCCACAAGGCGCTGGAACTCCTCGTGGCCGGGGGAGTGGATGCGGCGCAGGCCTTTGAGCAGGCGGTGCCGGTCGTGCTGGAATCGATCCAGCGCGAACGCGAGGAGGCATTCCACTTCGACGACCGGTCCCTGGCGACCGCGCGGAGTCTCGTCGACCGGGCAGCGGCCTCGACGGTGCTGGCGACCATGCGTTCGGAAGGGAACTGCCACACGGAGGTTCCCTTCGTTCTGGGACTGGAGCACGGGACACTTTCCGGCGACATCGATGTCCTGCGCTCAAACCCGGACGGCACGCTCTCCGTCTTCGACTACAAGACCGACCGCGTGACCGCCGACGAGATCCCCGCGCGGGCCGAGCACTACCGGAAGCAGCTGCTCGCCTACGCCACCGCTGCCGCCACGATCACGGATCGAGTGGTTCGCGACGCGACACTTCTCTTCCTGTCGGTGGATCCTGTGGAGGCGGTCGCCATCGGGGTGGAGGCGGACTCGCTGGACGAGACCCGGCGGATGCTGGCCGTCCCCGGGGCGTAGCGGGGATCACTCCGGCGCAGTGGCCAGAGCTTTCTCCAGATTCGCGCGGGCTTTCGCGTGGCCGGGGTTTCGCCGGAGCACTCTCCGGAACTCCTCGACGGCCTCCCCGACGCGCCCGTCCCGAATGAGCGCAATCCCCAGATTGTTGCGCACTTCGTGGCGGTCGGGGTCCACCTCCAGCGCAAGACGAAACGCCGACGCCGCCTCTGCGGGCGCTCCCAGTTCCAGCTGGACGACGCCCAGCATCTCCAGCGCATGGCCTTCTCCGGGACGGGACTCCAGCGCCCGTTCCAACTGCTCCCGGGCGTCGTTCAGCCTGCCCGTCCTTGCAAGCGCCCCGGCGTATCCGATCCGGGCAGTCGGGTGGGTTGGATGAAGCCGCACCGCTTCCCCATAGTGCCGGACGGCTTCGCGCAGTTCCCCGGAGGCCGCCAGGAGATTCGCGAGGATCCGGTGCGCATCCGGATGCTCCGGGTCCATGTCCACCGCCTTCCGGCAGGGCGCCGTCGCGCGGTCCGTGCGCCCTTCGCGAATAAACTCCTCGGCCCGGTGCACCAGCGCGGAAGCGGCCAGCGACCTCGCGGAAGTTCGCACGACCGGAGCAAGCAGGTTCTCGACGGGAGCGTGGTCATCCGTCAACACCATCCCCCCGGAGCGTTCGCGAAGAACCCGCAGCTCCGCCGCGGTCAACGGATGCAACTGGCGGCGCGGGTCGTAGGTTCGGACCGCATGCGCGAAGTCGGGCGCTTCCCGGGTTCCCACAAGAATGAATGTGGTGCGCGCTCTTTCAGACGCGGAAGGCCCGTCTCCCTCGATGAGCACCGTCACGAAGGGGAACACCTCCGCCACGGTGTTCATCATGGCGCCGACGAAACGACCGCTTGCGTACACATCGATCAGGTTCATGAGAAACGCGCCGTCCGGGGCCAGGATCTTCTCCACATCCCGCAGGAACTCCACCGTCGTCAACTGGTAGGGCACGGAGAAGTCGTCCACGGCGTCGAGGTACAAAAAGTCGTACGGATCGTTCAGTGCACCACCGGACGCCTCCTCCACCAACCGGCGCACATGGACCCGGCCGTCCACATGGCCAATGTCGAGACCGTGGTCTGCGGGCAGGCCGAAAGCCTCCACGGCAGCGCGGGTCACCGCCGGGTCAATCTCCACGACCTCCGTCCGGCTCCCCGGATAAACGCTGTCCAGATAATATGGAAACACATACCCCCCCCCGCCGATGGTGAGCGTGTGCAGACGCCTTCGATCTCCGCGCAGAGCTTCCGTGGCCGCGGAGTAGATCCGCTCGTACCCGTACTGATGGTCGAAGGGAACCCCGGGGATCATCGCGCTGTGAAGAAGCCCGTTGAGGTACATCTCGTGCCGGATCGGCGGCCCGTCCACGCGGCGAATGATGATATGCGAGTACTGGCTCTCGTCCTCGTAGATGACATGGGAACCCGGCTCCGTACGAAGCGCCAACGCGGAACCGGCATCGCGTGCCCAGCTCCAGGGGCCGGTCCCGAGCAACGCCAGCCCTCCCAGTGCGATCGCCCAGGACCACGCCGCACGCGAACCCGCGCCGAAGAGAAGACCCAGCGCCGCGAGGATGGCGGCCACTCCCCAGATGACCGTGGAGACTCCCAGAAGAGCAATCAGCATATAGCCGGTGAGGAATGTCCCCACCAGGCTTCCCACGACTCCCCAGGCGTAGACATTGCCGAGCGTCCGGCCCGTCTTCCCGCCTCCGTCCAGAGCCATCTTGGCGGCCACCGGGCTGATGGTCCCCAGCATGACCGAAGGCAGCAGAAAGACCACGGCCACATGCGCGGCAACGCGAACCGGCCACGCCAGCGTCCACAGGAAGACCCATCCGGCGACAAGGTTCCCCACCACGGTGATGGAGACGCAGAGCGCCGAGGAGAGAAGGAACAGGACTGAAAGCGCGCGGGCAGCGGGGACGCGATCGGCCAGCCGCCCGCCGACGGTGTTCCCGACGGCGATACCGGCCAGAACGATTCCGATCACCGAGGTCCAGGTGTAGATGGAGTTTCCCAGCTGCCCCGATACAATCCGTCCCGCCACCAGCTCCACCACCATCACGCAGAAGCTGGAGAGGAACACGGTGGCCTGCGGAATCCATACAACGCCGCGCGGACGGGCCGCCCCGGAGGGGTTCTGTCGAGCCAAGGTCTCCACCTTTCCCCGCCTGCGGCATCTCATCCGAGGCTGCGAAGCATCAATGAGCTTGGTCAATGAGCCGATGAACAAGCTGAACGAGTCGATTGGACGCGCCATCGTAGCAGAGGGGTTGCCGAGGGCCAAGAGCCGGGAGAGTCTTCCCGGTCGCGTCGATTGGGGCTATTCTCGGCGCGAGTGCCACACCAACCAGGCGGGGGGAGTCGTGAACAACCGACGCGTGCTCGTGACCGGGGGAGCCGGTTTCATCGGAAGCCACCTCGTGGACCTTCTCCTTGCGGACGGGGCCTCGCGAGTGGTCGTGGTCGACAACTTCTTTCTCGGGACCCGGGAGAACCTCGCGGACGCGCAGGCCGCCGACGGGGCGCTCTGCATCATCCATGAGAATGCCGAAGACCTCCCCGCCATGCGTGAAATCATCGAGCGCGAGGAGATTCAGGATGTCTTCAACCTTGCCACGAAAGCCCTGGAGTACTCGTTCGACAACCCGGCGGGTGCCGCGCGCGTCAATACAGACATCGCCCTGACGCTGGGGGAACTGCTTCGCAAGGGGCACTACGAACGGCTCTTTCACACGAGTTCGTCCGAAGTGTTCGGCACGGCACGCGAACGCCCCATGACCGAGGACCACCCGAGAAACCCCACCACCCCGTACGCCGCCGGAAAGGCGGGAGCGGATCTGATCCTCCAGTCTTACGCGCGCACCTTCGATCTGGACATTCGGATCGTCCGTCCGTTCAACAACTACGGGCCGCGTCAGAACACCGGACGATACGCGGGCATTGTCCCGCTGACGATGGAACGCCTCCTCGCGGGGAAGGCCCCGATCCTTCACGGCGACGGATCTCAGGGCCGGGACTTCGTCTTCGTCCGGGATGTGGCACGCGGACTCCTGACTGTCGCCGCCTGCCCGGACGCGCGCGGGCAGGAGTTCAATCTCGCATCCGGCATCGAGACATCCGTTCTGGAACTTCTGGAGACTCTCTGCCGCGTGGCGGGTTTCGACGGGGAGTGGATCCGCGAAGACCGCCGCACCGCAGATGTCGACCATCACATCGGAGACGGCAACCGCCTGGCCGAAGTCACGGGCTTCCGTCCGCCGACCTCGCTGGAAGAGGGCCTCGAATCCACATGGAAGTGGTATGCCTCCGCGGCGGGCGGTTCCCCGTGATCCCGGTTGCACGCCCCTGCTTCGGCGAGGAAGAAGAGCGCGCCGTCGCCGCGGTCCTTCGTTCCGGGTGGGTGGCGCAGGGTCCGGAGACGGTGGCGTTCGAGCGGGAGTTCGCCGGATATGTCGGGGTGTCGCACGCGGTGGCCACCTCGTCCTGCACGACTGCGCTGCATCTGGCCGTAGAGGCGGCAGGCATCGGCCCGGGCGATGAAGTTCTCTTCCCCGCGTACACATTCCCCGCGACCGCCAATGCCGTCCTTCACGCCGGGGGCACGCCCGTTCCGGTGGACATCGACCCCGTTACGCTGAACCTCGACGCAAAGAAGACCGCAGCGGCCGTCACGCCCCGTACGAAGGCGGTGATCGCCGTCCACCTCTTCGGGTGCGCATGCCCCATGAGTTCGCTGGAGAGCCTCTGCCGGGAGCACGACCTCTTCCTCATCGAAGATGCCGCGTGCGCGGTGGGCACCATGGTCGAAGGCCGCCCGGCCGGATCGGTGGGTCGCGTGGCCTGCTTTTCCTTCCACGCCCGGAAGGTTCTCACCTCCGGCGAGGGGGGAATGCTCACGACCGACGACGAGAGCACGGCTCATCTCCTCCGAAGCCTCCGGAACCACGGTGCGGATCGCTCCGCGGAGGAGCGACAGAAAGAGGGCTCCGCTCCTCCGGCGCCTCGCTTCGGACGGCCGGGGTACAACTACCGCATCTCGGACATCCAGTCCGCGGTCGGGCGCGTGCAGTTGAGCCGTCTTCCCGCTTTCCTGAAGGAAAGACGCGAACTCGCCGAGCGCTACGCCGAGGGGCTGGCCGGACTCTCCGGACTCCGCCTCCCGCCGCTGCCGGGGGACGCAGGGCACAGCTTCCAGAGCTTCGTGGTCGTGCTGGATCCTCCCGCGCCCGTGGACGCTCCTGCGCTCATGGGAACCCTCGCTGATCAGGGAATCTCCACGCGGATCGGGACCTTCGCCGTTCACCGGGAACCCTACTTCGCAGACCTCTTTCCGCAGATCCCCGCACTCCCCGAGGCCGAACACGCCGCACAGGCCTCGGTCGCGCTGCCTCTTTACAACGGGCTATCCGTTCCGGATCAGGACCGCGTGATCCGCGCTCTTCATGCGATCTGGTAGACAGGATCGCTAACAGCCTGTACACTCGTCGGTTAGGTCGTCTTTCGCGTCTCGCTCAGGCACGGGGTCTCCCCTGTTGGGCGGGGCCGCGTGTCACCCAGATAGTAGCTGTCAGCCCGTCTTTCTCTGCGGGATCGGGCAGGCCCGGGGGTTGGAGTGAATCGGCTCGTGCTCGGTCTTTACGACGGACCCTCCGGCGCCGCCGCGCTCTTCCGCGAAGGGCATCCCCCGGCCGTGTTCGAAGAGGACCGCCTCCGGAGAATCCACGGCGTCACGGGACTCCCACGCGCCTCCATTCAGTCGGTGCTGGCCGCGTCGGGCGTGTCCGGGGGCGACATGGACGCCGTCCTCATCGCTCCCCGGTCAGGCACGCACTTTGCCGCAGACGGAAGCGACGGCTCGGTGCAGGCGGCATGGTCCGCCCTGGAGCGCGCGGCCCCGGGGCGGTTCTCCCGGCCGATTCGCGACGCTGTGTCTCGCGCCCGAAGGCGCCGACTGGACGAAGCACTCCGCTCGGAGTTTGGATTCGGCTGCCCGATTCGTTTCGTCGAGCGTCTGCATGCGCTCGCTGCCGGGGCCATCCACTCGGCGGGAGTCCCGGACGCACTGGTGCTGCTGCTCGATCGCGGCTGGCCGGGCCGATGGTGGTCCGCGGTCGCTTCCGTGGAGGCGGGCCGGGTGGAGGTGCTCTCCCGGCAGGGTGGCACTCACTCGCTGTATACCCTCCTCGAAAGTGCCTGCACGCGCCTCGGCCTTCTTCCGAATGCGGATCGGTGCCGGGTTCTGGAGGAGATGGCCTCTGCCGGATCGCCGGTCTACAAGGACTCGCTTTCCACGCTCTTCTGTCTGGAGGACGATCGCTACCACGCTCATCGAGCCCTCTTTCGCTTCGGCGGCCCCCTGGCCGGAGTTCCCCGCCGCACTTCGCCCGAAGATGTGGCCGCCAGCGTTCTTGCCGCGGCCGGTGAAACGCTGGCCGCTCATGCGTCCCGCTGGCTTGCCCGGACGGGACATCGGCATGTGGTGCTGGGAGGCGTCCTGTTCGAACTCCCTTCACTGGTCAGGCATGTTGTAGAGACCGCACGGGGAGCCACCGTTCACCTTCCGGTCGCGCTGGGAGGAGGGGGCATAGCGCTCGGCACCGCCTTCACCGCGTGCCTCCCCGGGACTCTGCCCCAGCCGTTTCGCCCTCCCCCGCCCGGGATCGCGAATGCCTGCACCGGACCGTTCTTCGATGACTCCCTCATTGCCGAAGAACTCCGACGGGAGCCCGCCGTATTCGAGCGACCCGACGACATGGAACAGCAGATCGCGAAACTCCTGGCTCACGGGAAGACGGTCTCACGCTTCCTCGGCCCGTCCGAAGTCGGTGCGGAGAGCCTCGGAAACCGGGCCATTCTTCGCGAGGCGCGGAGTGCAACCCGGCGAAATCCAGACCCGCTGCCCCCCGGGAGCTTCCACGCACTCGTTCCGGAAGGGGATCTGGACGCACTCTTCCACTCTCCGGACGGACTGGATCGAAATGACCTCACTCATCATCCGCTTCCACTCCGTGCCCGCAGGGGGTTTCGCGAACTCTGCCCGAATCTGGTCGCACCGGACGGTGCGGTGAGAACGCAGATCGCGTCCGGAAGAAGCAATGCGGCCCTCATGCGGATCCTCGCGGAGTACGAACACCGCACCGGCGTGCCCTGCCTGGCGGTCGCTCCACTTCGACTCCCCGGCGAACCTCTGGCGGCCACTCCCGGCGATGCCTACCGATTCAGCCGAAGGCTGGGTGTCGACCGCGCGGCCATGGGCAGCTATCTCGTCGAGATCCCCGGGGCCACTCACGGAGAGCAGGGCGTGCTCCGTGTACTTCCGCCGCGTGACACCTCCGCGGGTGGCTGTTAGCGTGTGCCTCAGAATCCATTCGCTGCCATGCGAAGCGGCACCGTAACGGGAGATCTGTCGTGCAACTGGTGTCATGGAATGATCGCGATCCCGCGCCCTGGGACGGCTTTGTCGATCGGGTCGGGGGGTTGATCTTTCACCGCCGTTCCTTTCTCGGCTATCACCCGCCGGAGAGATTTCAGGAGCACCACCTCGCGGCGATGCAGGGCGACAAGATCCAGGCCGTGATTTCCCTTGCGGAATCGGAAGACGGTGGCGGACGCCTCCTTCGAACGCCCTACGGCGGGAGTTTCGGAGGGTGGGCAGGTGCTCCCTCCCTCTCCGGGAGGGAGCACCTGGAACTGGTGGACCTCCTGATGGAGTACACGCGGCACCACGGTTTTCAAGCGCTCGTGTACAGCGCTCCCCCGGCTCCCTACAGGACTGCGGGCGATTGGGTCAGCTTCGCCCTCGGGGCACGCGGAGCCGTGATCACCGCGCGAGAAGTCACGCACATCGTTCCGCTGAATTCCGCGGGAGATCCGCCACGACTTCGCGAAGCCACCCGGCGTGCCGCACGAAAGGCCACCCGCGCGGGAACAACGGTACGGCGCGCGAGCGCGGGTGAACTCCCCGCGTTCTACGCACTGCTGGACGCCGACCGCCGCGCCAAGAGTTCACGCCCCACGCATACGCTGGAAGAGCTCTCCGATCTCTTTGGGCGACACCCGGAGGACTTTCTGCTCTTTGTCGCGGAATCGGGTGGCGAACTGGTGGGCGGGAATGTGGTCATCGTCACTTCACCAAAGACCGCGCTCAGTTTCTACCCCGCCCGCTCCGCCACCCCCGCGAGCGACGGCTGCATGCACCTTCTGGGGCTGTCGGTGATCTCCGCGACGCGAGACCTCGGCCTGGACTGGCTGGACCTCGGCACATCGTCGATCGACGGAGAACTGAGCGCCGGTCTCTGCCAGTTCAAGGAAGGCCAGGGAGCCCTCCCCTTCCTGCGGGAGACCTGGCGCATCTAGCTTTCGAATCGCCCACCCCGGGACAACGCGCCAAAGGCACGCTCCTTTTCTGCGCGAGTATCTTCATCGCCCAGCGTCGCGTCCACGATCCGAACCGCCCCTCCGGACACACCCGCGTACGCGGCTCCGTCCGCCGCGACCCGGAAGGCACCCGGTTCCAGCGATTCGAACGCCTCGGCCACCTTCCAGATGCGAAGCGTTTCCCCGGCGAGCGTGGTGAACGCTCCCGGGTAGGGCCGAGTCAGTCCGCGCACCCAGTTCACCACCGTTTGCGGGGAGGCCGACCAGTCCACGCGACCGTCTTCCGGTCGGCGACGCGGCGCAATGGTAGCCCGCGAATGATCCTGCCCGGTTCGCGGAGCCGTCCCGTCGCGAAGCCCGTCCAGATGCTCCGCGAGCAAGGCCACGCTCTCCTCGGCCAGCCTCGCGCGGACAGTGGCCGCATCGTCGGTATCGGTGATGGGAAACGGGCGCGCCCCCACCACATCGCCCGTGTCGGTGCCTTCGTCAAAGTAGAAGAGTGTCGGGCCGGTCTCTGCTTCGCCGCGTATGAGCGCCCAGTTCACCGGCGCAAATCCCCGAAGCCGCGGCAGAAGCGAGCCGTGAATCCCGAGGCATCCCTTTGCCGGAATCGCCAGAACTTCCGGCGGCAGAATCCACCGCCACCCGATTGCGAAGAGAATGTCCGGCTTGAGGTCTTGCAGTTCGCGAATGGCCGCGGCAGTGCGAAAGCGTCGGCCGCGGATACGGTGCAACCCGTGTTCCCGCGCAAGCCCCGCCACGCCATCGGTCCAGGCTTCGTGCGCAGCCGGTTCGAAAGTCCCGACGCCGACCACTTCATCGCCACCCCGGAGGATGACCCGCAGGCACGCCTCCCCGATCTCCTGACTCCCGAGGAAGACAACCCGCACAGCCCGCTCAGGATCCGTGAGGAGGAGAAGAAGACATCGGCTGGTGTGCGCCGTCCCACAGGCCTTCGGGAATGCGAACCTCTTCGCCGGTCTCGGCGGCCCGGGCGACCACCATCCCTTCTTCGCGGGACACTTCCGCCACACGGCGCCCCATGACCGAGACGAATCCCACGATTCGGCCGGGGTTCCCCAGCACCAGCGCGTGGTCCGGCACATCCCTGGTGACGACAGCGCCCGCGCCCACCATGCAGTACGAACCGACCGTCACGCCACACACGACGACGACATTCGCCCCGATGGAGGCACCCTTCCGTACGAGGGTTCGCACCACATGCCACTCGGCGTCGAATGCGCGGGGGTAGAGATCGTTGGTGAAGGTCATATGCGGCCCGAGGAAGACATCGTCTTCAATGGTGACCCCGTGATAGATGGACACCCCGTTCTGGATCTTCACATTGTCGCCGATCTCCACGGTATGATCCACATACACGCTCTTGCTCACCACGCACCCCGTGCCGATGCGTGCGTTCTCGCGAATCTGCACATTGTTCCAGACGCAGGTTCCCGCACCGATGATCGCGCTGGGATCCACTTCCGCCGTGTGGTGAATGTAGCCGTCGCTCATGCGTCCCCCCCGATCGCCGACGCCGACCCGTCGTTCGCGATCGACCGCTCGATTCCCTCCAGCACTTCCAGCACCCGGAGGCCATTGTCAGCGTCCGTGCGGGGCTTCGACCGGTCCAGCACGCAATCGAGAAAGTGCAGCGCCTCGAACTTCAGCGGTTCTCCGGTCGGAACCGGCGGAATGCGCACATCCCCCACGCGCTCGGTGATGGCGTCCTGGAAGCTCTCGTAGTACTCGGTAGTGTCGATCCCCTTGTCGATGATGCGCACCTTCTCGGAGGGTTCCATGTCATCGAAGACCGCCATCCGGCGGCTCCCGACCACCGTGATGCGCCGGACCTTGTGCGGGTCAAGCCAGCTCACATGCAGGTGCGCGACAATCCCCCCTTCGAAACGGATGGTCGCAAACACGACATCCTCCAGCCCCGGCCGAAGATAGGACCCTCCCTGCGCGGAGACGGAGATCGGCCTGGCGTCGGTCAGGAAGCGAATGATGGAGACATCGTGCGGGGCAAGATCCCACAGCGCGCTCTCCGCGGCGCGGACCTTCCCGAGATTCAAACGCGTGCAGTAGAGGTAGTACAGGTCTCCGAGTTCCCCGGATCGGACGGTGTCCCGAAAGGCCACGAGGCCCGGATGGTACTCCAGCAGGTGCCCGACCATGAGAACCCGACGATGGGTCTCCGCTTTCGTACGAAGAAGCCGGCCCTCCGCCACAGACATCGCCAGCGGCTTCTCCACGAGGACATCCACGCCTTCGTCGAGGAGGCGGCCCGCCACTTCGCAGTGTGTCGACGCGGGCGTGGCGACGACTGCGGCATCGATTCCCATCTCCAACAGATCATCCAGATCCGGAACGACCGAAACGCCGGGATAGAGCTTCTCGGCGGAGGCCCTCGCTTCCGGCCGGGTGTCGCAGATTCCGACCAGATCGCAGCCGGACAGCGAGTGAAAGACCCGAGCGAAGTTCGGCCCCCAGTATCCGAATCCCACAACGCCGACCTGGATCAACGCAGCCCTCCCGGTGGGTGTGTCACGCACTTCCCCCGACGAGCGAAGTACGCGGGGAATCGTAGCCCGGATGTCTTCCGGTGCGCCAGACTGAAGGCACACCCTCAGACTGCGGCCCCTGAAGGGAATCGGCCGATTCTTCACTACGATCGAGAGATTTCGTCACTCGACAACTCCGGAGAATGCCCGTTGTCGCTTCGGGGGACGCTTGCTACGATTCCATCAAGGTGAGCCACCTTGGACACTCTTTTCGAGATCCGCTCGTCAGGGAGGTTGAGACTGATGGCCCTCCGTCGCTGTGTCACTGGAGACCCCCGTTTGCTCTGCGGCGCGCTCTGTCTGCTGCTCTCCGTCGCGCTGCCGTCGTCCGCGGCGGTCATCCTGGTCCCCGACCATCACTCGTCCATCTCGACGGCCTTGGCCGCAGCGACTCCGGGGGACGAAGTTCATGTCTCCGACGCCGGGTCTCCTTACGAGGAACAGATATTCCTGGTCGACGGCGTGGTGCTTCGGGGGGGCTATGACGCCACCTTCACCTCCTTCGATCCTTCCTCGCATGAGACCGTGATCCAGCTCCCGGACAGCACAACCGGCAGCGTCGTGGAGGCTGGCACCGCCGGAGCGGCCACACGGCTGGAGGGTTTCACCATCACCGGAGGCGACACGGTCCTGGGCGGCGGCATCTTTTGCGGCACGGGAACTGCGCTGGAGATTTCGCTCTGCATCGTCCGCGACAACTACGCCAGCCAGAACGGCGGCGGCATCCAGATCTCCGGCTCTGCGGCACGCGTGACCCAGTGCACCATCCAGGACAACATCGCCGGCCTTCGCGGAGGAGGCATCTCCGTCGCAATCGACTCAGAGGACGCGGTCGTCTCCGACTGCTCCATCCTCTCCAACTCGGCAGACCCTTCCGCCGCTTCCACCATATCCGGCGGGGGCGGGTTCTTCTCCCGATCCGCCATTCTCTTCGAGCGGAACCTCGTGGACGGGAACTTCTCCGGGCGGCACGGCGGCGGAATCATGCTGATGGATACAGGGCTGGCCGGATGGTGGAACGAGATCACGGCGAATCAGGCCACCGAGAATGGGGGCGGGATCTATCTGGATGGCGGAACCAGCGTTCATCAGCACTGCATTCTCGATGGGAACACGGCGGGCATCAACGGCGGAGGTCTGGCCTCTACCGATGGATCCAATCGCTTCCTGAACGGGTCCATCCTGAACAATACCGCCACGGGCGACGGCGGCGGGATTCACCTGGCCTACAGCATGGCGGACGAAGTCCGCGGAACGGACATCGCCGGAAACTCGGCAGCCAACGGAGGCGGGCTCCTCCTGGAGGGGCCGTCCACGGGGAGCTTTGCCTTCTACTCCGTGGAGGACAACTCTTTCTCGGCAAACACCACTGTCGGCACCGGCGGCGGGATCCATGTCACCGGGCAGTCCATCGGGACCATTCGAAACAACATCA
Source organism: Gemmatimonadota bacterium (assembly GCA_030747075.1). Lineage (NCBI taxonomy): Bacteria > Pseudomonadati > Gemmatimonadota > Gemmatimonadota bacterium. The sequence continues at coordinate 24,024 of JASLLL010000022.1, read as the reverse complement.
TCGCCGGGACGCTCGCAGGCGCCGGATTCTCCTGCGGGGGTGCTTCCGCGAATCCCGTGTTCCACTACAACGATGTCTACAACGACCCCGCCAACCCGGACGATGGATACGGGGGCACCTGCGAAGACCGAACGGGGATTGCCGGGAACATCCGCGCGGACCCCGAGTATTGCGATGCCTCCGCGCTCCCTGCAGACCTGGCGCTCGCCGCGTCTTCTCCGTGTCTGGGCGCAGGACTCGACGGTTCGGACATGGGAGCCCACGACGCCGCCGACGCCTGCGGGACGACCTCCCTCGCTCCGGCCAGCTGGGGACGCGTCAAGGCCCTCTACCGGTGACGGCATCCCCCGAAGGCCGGGGGGATCCCACGCTTCGCCACCGCCTCGCGGGCAGTGCGCTTCGCGGGGCGGCCGGACTGCTCCTGATCGGCGTCCCCGACCTCTGCGTCCGACTGGGCGCGGGACCCGCGCTCTCCCGGCCCGTGCGCGACTTCTCCGAACTGGCGCTCGTCGGTGCCATGGCAGGCATCGTCGTGGCCTGCCTGCCGAAGATCCCCCGAGTCGGCCGCCTCTCTCCATTTGGAACCGTACTGGGAGCCGGGGCGGGCGGGGCACTCTGGCTGAACTCCGTCTCCGGTTCCACCCTCCTCGGGGAAGTCGCGCCGGTCGCCCTCGCCGGACGCGCGGTCCTCTCCGCTCTGACCGGACTCATCCTCGGGCAGGGACTCGGCGTGCTGATCGGCCGCGCCCTCCCGACTCGGCGGCCGCGCCTCTCGGACGCCTTGATCGCGTTCCTTCTCGTTCTGCCCGCCCTCATCCCGATACGCCCGCAAGGCGTGATCCCCGGCGACCGACCCAGCGTCCTCCTTCTCACCATCGACACTCTCCGGGCCGACCGTCTCGGATACGCGGGGCACCCCTCCCCCACGAGTCCGCACCTCGACCGGCTTGCACGCGGCGGGGTCCGTTTCGCCCGGGCGGTGACGCCGCTTCCGCGAACACTTCCCGCCATCGCATCGCTCATGACCGCCGCCTATCCGCACGACCACGGGGTGCGCGACAACTTCCACTACACGCTGGGCGACGCGCGTCCCACGCTGGCGTCCCGATTCCGTGAAGCCGGATGGGCGACCGCTGCCGTCAACTCCAACCCGGTGCTCTCCCACGACAGCGGCATTTACCGGGGGTTCACGGTGGCCGATGACCGCGGCGACGACTGGTCACGCCTCTCCCCGCAACGCGGCCTCCTCCGGCTCCTGACGCTGGCCGCCATGCGCCACCGCGAACGCGCCGAAGTCATCACCGATCGCGCGATTGCGTGGCTTCGCGCTCGCCCCGCAGACCAACCGTTCTTCCTGTGGGTTCACTGGCTCGCACCCCACATGCCTTACGATCCCCCGCGAGTCTATGCGCGACGCTTCGATCCCGGTTACGAGGGGGAGTATCGCGACGCCTTCGACTACCACCGGATCGGGAAGGGGGAAATGACCTACCGGAATCCACTCTCCGCCCGGACTCGCGCCCATGCTCGTCGCCTCTACGACGCCGAAGTGGCCACGGCGGACCGCGCGCTCGGTCGCCTTCTCAAGACCATGGAGGAATCGGGGTGGCTTCAGAACACGCGGATCATCGCCACCTCGGATCATGGGGAGAGCCTGAACGAACACGGGTATCACTTCAACCACGGCGACTTCGTCTACGGCCCGGCTACCGACATTCCGCTCATTCTCGCAGGCTTTGACTACCCGCCCGGAGATGTCCCCCCCGCGGCCGCGACCGGCCTCACCGATCTCTTCCCGCTTGTCGAAGAGGCTGTGGACCTTCCGCGCGAGAACTCCGGCGCGGTTCCGCTTGCCGACGCGTCGCGGATTCGCTTCGGAGAGTCCGGGTTCTGTCGGTTCCCGCACCTGAACGACCGGATCGACTCGAACATCCCGAAGGAGATCGCGCAGGATCCGGATCTGGCCGGGAACTGGCGAGAGGACTGGGAGGCCAGTGCCAATCGCGCGAAGCAGCGCTTCGTCATCCGTGACGGGTGGAAGCTCGTCCGGACACCGGGAGCGGAGAAACCCCGCATGGAACTGTTCGACCTTCGCCTCGATCCCGGCGAGCTCCACGATCTCTCCGGGGAACGACCCCGTGAGCTGGCGGACCTTGTGGAAATCCTGAATGCGTGGGTCCGGCTGGGCGATTCCCGAGTCACCGATGCGGGGACACGCACGATCGACGACGAGCTCCGTCAGCGCATGGAAAGCCTGGGCTATGTCGGCGACTGACCCGCTCGGTCAGTGCGCGATCTTCGGCCAGTAGGTCTCCAGATCGAAGTCCGGGCTGTTGTCGGCATCGTGGCATATCGTGCATCCCTTTTCCCCAAGCCCGTCTCCGTAGGTGCCGTCGCGGGAGTGTTCGCTGCCGGGACCGTGGCAGACCTCGCACTGAACATTCACGAGTTCCGACAACCCCTTCACCCTCGGGTTGTATCCGGCTGCCTCTCCCGCCCCGACTACATGACACGCGACGCACTCGGGGAGGGCGTCGGAGTGCTCCTCCACCAGCGTCTCGAACGCGCTGGCATGGCCGGTCTGCTTCCAGCTCAGGAACTCGGGACGGTGACACGGGCGGCAGGAGTCCGCGCCCATGTAGTACTCGTCCCCGTGCCTGCGCAGTTCCATGGCGTCCGCCATAAAAGTGCTGCGGACAATCTCGTTCAGGCGAATATGGAACTCCTCCACGAAGCCGGCCATCTCCTCATCTTCCGGAAGACCCTGGCTCAGCGAGACGAACTCGCCCATCGCCCGTGACACATGGCCTCCGCGAAGTTCAAGGCGCGCCACGCCCACGCTGCGTCCCCGCGATCCGGACACCAGATAGAGCGCACCTCCCTCCGCGGGGAGCACGGTGCCGTAACCGGGCGAGCCGCTTCCGAGGACCAGCACATCAATCCATCCATCCAGCGACTCCGCAAGGACGCGCGCCTGGGCAATGGTCGAGCGGCACAGGAGGACCACCACATCGCACTTTTCCCGAAGCTCGGGGAGAAGCTCACGGAGCACCTCTTCCGGGTCTTCCGCCACCACGCCAAACCCGGCGAGAACACTCGGCTCCACGGTCGTCGGAGACAGCACCGCGGTGACCCCGATGCGCAAGTCCCCTCTTTCCAGCACGACCGAATGCGGCAGGATTCCTTCCCCGGTCACGGTGTCGAGCAGGTTGGCGGACAGAATGGGAAAGGGCGCTTCCTGAATCACGGGCAGCACCACTTCCCGCGGCAGTTCCAGGTCCGCCGGTCCGAGTGTGGCGGCGTCGTATCCCATGCGGGCAAACGCCTCGATCAGAAAGAGCGCGCGAGGAAGCGCGGTCGGCTTCTGGTGCCCGGCGATATCGCCCGCGTCCACAAGGAGAACACTCTCGTACTTCGCTCTCATCTCTGCAAGATAACCGGCCCGCCGGGCCAGTCCCCCCCGGGGGCTCTTGCCTCACCCGCAGGGGGCGGTTTCTCCGCGCCCATCCGTCGTGGAGACGAGGAGGAGGTCGGGTCCGAAAGGACCAAAGAAGAGATCGTGGGAGTCTTCTTCCATCTCGTGGAGAAGGCTGTCCACTCCCGCCGCGGTGGCGGGAAGGGCTACAGAACCGGCAGACTCCTCGGAGTCTCCGCCACTTGCCGGAAGCGCGGTCAGAACCACCGCGATCGGGATCCACACAAGTACCGCCAGCACCAAGCGCTTCGCAAGTCGGGACAAGGAACGCTCCTTCGGGTCATCGGCCGCCAAACGGCCGTGCGTCATTTGCCAATGGTGGAATCCTACCACTCTGCTCTCCTTCGGGGAATCGCCACCTTGACCCTGCCTCCCCCGCATGATTCTATCGGTCGTGGCAGTCGTTTCCGCAAGGGGCGGTTGTCATGACCATCGCGTTCGGGTAAAGGGAAGCCGGTTCAACGCCGGCGCGGCCCCGCCACTGTAAGCGGCGACAACCTCCGCATTCATGCCACGGGAAACCGGAAGGCGCGGAGCGAGGAAGACCCGCGAGCCAGGAGACCGACCCGAACACTTTCGTGGACCGCCTTCGAGGGTGAGGCCGGTGATTCCGATCCTTGTCAACACTTCGGCTTCGGGGTTCCGCCAACCGGCGGACGATGTCTCCGTATGCGAAGCCCAGTGCGGATCGGCCGCCGAGTTTCCATCCCGCTTCCGGAGACTCTCATCATGTGGAAGACGCTGACGCATTCACGCTTGTCGATGCTGCTTGCCATGCTCCTTGCCGCCCCCGTTTCGTCCGGGTCTGCTGACGCCGCGCCGCCCGCGAATGCCGCCTATGTGATTGGCTCCAACGATGCCACGATCACCCGCGTCGATCTCGATTCGGGAAGTGTGGTGAACGCCATCGCTTCGGTGGGCTCCGGCGCCAACCGCGTCGAACTCTCCGACGATGAATCGGCACTGCTTGTGGTCAACTCCTCTTCAGGAGACCTCACGCTGTTCGATCTGCTCACCCAGTCCACGCTCACCACCACTTCGCTCCCCGCAGGATCCAATCCGTGGGCCGTTGAGTTTCCCGGGGAGTCCGCGTTCGTCTCGGCACTGGGCGCAAACGCCGTGTACGAGGTCCACCCGTGGACCGGTGCCGTCACCGATACGGCTGCGGTCGGCAAGAGTCCGGAGGGAATGTGTCGCGCGGGCGGGTGGCTCTTTGTCGCAAACACCGGCTTCGACTTCACGACCTACGCCTACGATCCCGGAACCGTCACCGTCCTCGACCCCGCAGGCCTCTCTGTCGTGGCCACGATCCCGGTCGGCACCAACCCGCAAGCCTGTCTGCCCGCCCCGGATGGCACGGTCCATGTGATCTGTACCGGCGACTTCTTCCTCACGACCGGTGAGATCCATGTGGTGGACCCGGTAGGACTGGCCCCGCTGGACACGCTTCCCATCCCGGCCTTCCCCGGGGGCGGTGCCATCGACACGACCGGTCTCGGCTGGCTCAGCATCACCACGCCTTCCTTCGCTTCCGAGATCTGGTCCTACAACGCGAACACGCTCACGCTTCTTCACGGCCCGGACGATCCGCTGATCCCTGGTGGCGGATTCTACGGCAACCCGCGCCTCGACCCGGACGGCCACCTTCTCGTGCCCGACTTCGGTGCGGATCTGCTCTATCGACTGGACCACTCCGCACCCGACAGCCTGCACGCGTGGGCGGTCAACGACGGCCCGATCGACCTCGCCGTGGTGGAGACCGACGCATCGGTGGGCCTGGCGATGCGCCCTCCGAGTGCATGGAACGCCCCGGACGGAATCCGGCTCTCGTGGACCGCCAGTCCGTACGCAGGGGTCGCGGGCTTTGCCATCGATCGGCAGGGTCCCGCCAACACGATCTTCTCTCCGGTCGCCACGAATCTCCCGTTCGCCGAAGTGTCCGAGTGGACCGATGCCGCAACGCGCGACGGATACTCGTACACCTACCGCGTCGGCTGGATCCATTCCGCGGGAGATCTGACTTTCCTCCCGCCGGTGACCCTTGTTCGGAGTGCGCCCGCGGCCCCGACTCTCGCCGTGGGACGCGCCTTCCCGCAACCGTTTCGCACAACGGTGACGCTCGAGCTTTCGCTTCCGAACGAGGCCGAGGCCACCGTGACACTGTTCGATGTCTCGGGACGAAGCGTCGCCGAACTCCGGCCGGGACGCCTTCCCGCGGGCGGGTCCCGCGTCACCTGGGACGGCCGCACCGACGCCGGCGAAGATGCCGCACCGGGAGTGTACTTCACCCGGGTTCGCGCCGCGGGCGAGTCCGTCTGCCGACGCATCCTCCGGGTCCGGTAGCCATGAACCTTCGCCCCCTCCTCCCGGGCGCACTGCTGCTGGCGCTCCTTCCAGCTGCGGCGACCGGGACCGACCCGCCCGCGCCGACGCCTCCCCCGCGGGAATGGCGCCTGCCTCCGGTGGTCATTCGCGCCGACGAATGGCCCGCCGAGGCGGTTCCCATCCCGCGAAGCATCGTCGGCGACGCGGCCATCGACCGGCGCCCGGGCGGGGATGTCGGCGAACTGCTCGCCTCGCTCGCCGGAGTGCGCATCGCTTCCATCGCGGGGCCGGGAACCGGAACGGGAGCATCCATTCGCGGTTCATCGACCGAACAGGTGCTGGTTCTCGTGGACGGGCGACGGTGGAGTACTGCTCAGGGTGGCGGCGCGGATCTCTCGTCCCTTCCACTCGATTTCGTGTCCCGCGTGGAGGTTCTCCGCGGAGGCGCGTCCGCGCTCTGGGGCACGGACGCCCTCGCTGGCGTGGTCCATGTCCGCACTCGCGAAGTGCGCCCCGGGGCCGCCGGATTCCGCGCGAGCGGAGGGTCCCGCGGAGAGCAGCGCGTGGCGGGCTGGCTCTCGAAACGCACGCCGTGGGGCACGCGCACACGCGTCGGCGCGAGCTTGTTCGCCGCGTCCGACTCGTACGCGCCTTCCGGCAGTTCCACGAACGGCGACATCTCGCGCACCGAGGCCGACCTTCGCACCGACCTCGCCGTGGGCGGCCACGCTGCACGCGTGAACCTCTCCGCCTTCCTCGCGGAGCGCGGCGTCCCCGGAAGCGACGAGTTCCCCTCCCCCACGGCCAGGCTGCGGGACTCGCGGATCTCGGGCGCGCTTCGCATCGAAACCAGCGACACGCCGGACGGAGACGCGTTCGTGGATCTCTCGTGGTTCCGTGCGGAACGCACCTACCGCGAACCGGGAGCCGCGTTCGGGCCGGTGGACGACCGCCACCGAAATGCGAGATTCGCGGGTGACGCACGCTTCCCGGCGCAAGCCGGACCGGTGGCGCTCGTGGCCTCCACGGGAGCGAGCCTGGACCATCTCCTCAGCACGACAGACGGCGATCGGCGGCGCGTCCTTGGGTATGCATCGCTTCGTGCGGGTTCCCGGGGCCGTCTCCTCGGCCGCGACCTCACTGCGACCGCCGCCCTCCGCGTCGATGCCATCGAAGGATTCGCGCCGACCGTGGCCCCGCGAGCCGGTGTGTCGTGGGAGCTTCTCCCCCGCCGCGCCGTACTCAGTGCGTCGGCAGGACTCTCCCGTCGCGCGCCTTCCTTCGACGATCTGTTCTGGCCCGCCCGGGCCACGGCTGCCGGGAACCCCGGGTTGCGCCCGGAGACGGGTCGCGACCTCGACGCCGGAGTCCTTCTCTCGCGCCTCCCCGGCGGCGCCCGTCTGGAAGCGCACGCCTTTCTCCGCGACATCCACGACCTCATCCAGTGGACCCCGGGGGCTGCGGGAATCTGGCGACCGCACAACATCGGCCGCGCACGGATCTTCGGATGGGAGGCGGAAGCAGCCGCCGCGTTTCCGCTGGGGCATTCGCTGTCCGCCACGCTCTCCGGCACCGTGACGAGACTGGACGCCCGCGACCGAACCGGGGAGCCCAACACCCACGGAATGGAACTCCCCCACCGCGCTCCCTGGAGCGGGTCCGCCGGTGTCATCGTCCGGCATGCGAGCCTCGGGGAGATCGAGACGGTATGGCGTGGGGTGAATCGCGTCTTCCTGACCCGATCGAACACAAAGGCCCTCGGCGGGCGCCTTCTCGGTGACCTGCACCTTCGCATTCCTGTGCGCCCCGATCTTCGCGCAGTCCTCTCCGTCACGAATCTGACCGATCGCGACGCCCGCGACCTTCGCCAGTACCCGCTGCCGGGGCGGTCCTTCTCGGCGGGACTGACCTGGGGGCGAACGCCATGACCCGGCTCCTGGGAGTGCTCTCAAGCATCGCGCTCTTTGCGGGCGTCTGGACCGCGGACGCGGGCGGCTACTGGACCGCGGAGCGAAACCTCTCCGACACCGCCACCGATTCCGAAACCGGGCTGAACCATGCCGCAATGGCGGTGACCGACGACGGGGCTCTCCATGTCGTCTGGGCGGAGCGCGACGGCCCGAACCAGAACTACCGCATCTACTCCCGACAATGTTCGTCGGGTCAGTGGACACCTGCTGAACTCGTCGTGGACTATCTGGAGGCGTATCCCGGCGCGCTCGCCGGGGCCAAGTACCCGGCGCTGGCCGCGACACCCGACGGGGATCTGCACCTTTTCTGGCACGACTACCGGGTCGCCGGGATCCAGAATGTCGAGATCTTCACGAAGACCCGCTCCCCCGGTAGTGGCTGGGACGCCTCTCCCGCCGCCGACATTCGATTCACGACTTCCGACCACCCCGAGACCAACGGAGACAACGGGTATGTCCCCGTTCCCGTGGTGGCGGAAAGCGGGGCGCTGCATGTGCTGTGGTACGACTTCCGCTTTGACGGGAACTTCGCGGAGATCCTGGCCCGGTCGCGAGGTGCGGGAGCGGCCTGGGATCTCTCGGCGGGAGATGCTCCGGATGACCGCATCACCGCCGATTCCGCGCTTTCGGAACTGGTGGCTGCCGACGCCGCTCCCGACGGGACCCTGCACGCCGTCTGGCGAAGCGTGGACGGCGGCGCGAGAATCCTTCACGCACTCCGCGATCCCGCAACCGGGGCATGGACGACGCCGGACACGGTGGACACGGCCGGAGCCGTCGGCGGGGCCCCCGCTCTCGGTTGCGCGACGGACGGTTCGGCCCATGTCGTCTGGCCGGACTCTCGGGATGGCGGTCGCGCCCTCTTCGTCCGCGTGCGCTCCCCCGGCGGGAGCTGGTCCGCCGAGGAACGGATCACGCGCCCGGCGGACGGCGCGGACGAGCCGTCCCTTGCCCGGGGGCCGGATCAGGCGATGCATCTCGTCTGGAGCGACGCACGGGTGTCCCTCTTCAATCGAGAGGTATTCCTCCGGTCGCGCGCACCCGGCGCGCCGTGGGATACGACCGGTGCCGCCGACCACCGCGTGTCGGACTCTGCCGGGCGTTCGCTTCGTCCGAGTGTGATCGCTCACGGCGGATCCGTGTCAGTCCTCTGGAAGGACGACCGCGACGGCGACTTTGACATTCATTACCGCCGCCTGGCGGATGACGCGACATTCGCTTCGCCGGAGAACCCGCGACGGCTCGCCGAGGCGCGCGCGTGGCCCAACCCCAGTCGCGGAGTGCCGGTGCGCGTTCACCTCGGAACAGGCCGCGAAGCTGGAACGCTGCGCGTGGTCGATGTCCGCGGGCGAGAGGTTCGTCGCCTCGCACCGCCCGGGCCCGACAGCGCCCTCTGGGATCTTCGCGACCGAAGGGGGCATCCTGTCCCGGGCGGCGTCTACTTCCTGGCCGCCTCACGCGAGGGGCCGGTGATCCGCATCACGGTGCTCCGATGACGCGCGCGGCACACCGGATTGTGACGCTTCTCGTCATCGCCATGGCCTGGGCCGGATGCGCGGACCGACCACCTCTTGAGCCCTCCCCGCCCGACGACGGAGGGGGCACCCCCCCTGGCACGGACGACCCGCCCCCGGCTCGGGTGGTGGTGGTGAACGGCCTCGGAGAGACGCTGTCGTCGCTCGACCCGGAGACGGGCGAACTGGTCGTTCACGCAGCGACGCTCGGCGCCTGGCCGAACCGCGTCCGCGCGACTCCTGACGGCCGGTCTCTTCTGGTGACCGCATCGGGAGACAACGCGGTCGATGTATTCGACACCTCCACCCTCGCCCTCCGCCGTAGAATCGCGCTCGGGCCGGGGCGGAACCCGTGGGTCGCCCTTCCCGTGTCCTCAACGCGGGCCATCGTCAGCAACTGGCTTTCCGGGACGATTCGCTCCGTCTCCATCTATCTCGGGGAGAGCGAACCGCCGCTGGATTCGTCCGCCCCGGGGCCGGAGGGAATGGCCGTGAGTGCGGGACGCGCCTTCGTGGCGTGCACGAACTATCGGGGCGACACCGGTTCCTATGGGCCCGGCGTGGTGGATGTTGTGGATCTCACCACCTGGTCACAGGTCGCCTCGATCGGAGTGGGGACCAACCCGCAGGAAGTGGTCGTGGCACCGGATGGTCGGCTGCACATTGTATGCACCGGCGACTATGGAACCGGCACCCCCCCGCAGGCGGGTGAGATCCATGTGGTGGACCCGGTGACCCTGGGCGTCGCCGGGGTCATCCCCCTCGGTGGCTCCCCCGCGGACATTGCGATCGATGCGGACGGCACGGCGTGGGTCGCGGGCTTTGCGGACGGCCTCCGCCGATACGATGCCGTGACGCTGACTCTTCTCCCGCCCCCGCCGGACCCCATTCTGGCAACGCCCGGGTTCTCTTCCGTGGCCGCCGACACCGCGACCGGACACCTCTACGCGGTTCACTTCGATCTGGATGTGCTGGTCGAGGTCCACGCCGCCACGGGCCTCGTGACCGGCCAGTGGCTGGTAGGCGACGGACCGCTGGATGTAGAGGTGACTCGACCGCCGGGGAACTGACGCTTCCTAGCGGGGCACACCCAGTGGCCAGAGGGAGTAACTGGCGGAGAGGCGCACGCCGAAGTTGTGAACACTCCCACTCACCGGACTGAGCGTCGTGGAAAAGACACGACCCGCCTCGACATCCGGTTCCCTTGAAGAGACCTCAAACTCCGAGAGGTCCGGGTTGATGCGGACGAGATCCTCCAGGTGCACGCCGACCGCCCATCGATCCGTAACGGATACGCGGACCCCGGCTCCAAGAGAAACCAGAGCATTCGTCTCCCGGACCTGAAACAGCGGGACTCCGAATGCATCCTCCTCCACGGTGAGCCCGGCCGCCTCCAGCTGTCTCACAAACAACGGGGGATTGCTTCCGTACACCATGTCGAACACCGTCCCCTGGGAGCTCTGCCGGAACACGCCAAGGCCCAGTTTCGCGTAGGGGAAGACTCGGCGGCTCTGGAGGGGAATCTCTACCGTTCCCGACAGAAGAAACGCATCGGTCACGGCGTCGCTCATGGCCCGCTCCGGTGGATCTCCGCCCTGGAACAGACTGGTCCAGTCCGCGGAAGCCAGAAGGTATCCTTCCAGGTCGAAGTTGCCGGGGTCTGAAGCCTGCGCGGGGAACTGCACACGATAGCGTGCTGCCGAGTGCATCCAGGAGGCTCCCACAATGAACCGGGAGTTCAGCCGGTAGGTGGCGCCGATGCCGTTCCAGAACGCCGGGTCCACATCCACGATGCCCTCGTCGCGCTCCACAAGCTGCCCGTTCTGGAAACCGCTGAGATCCGCGGAAAAGGAGGCGGTGCCGACGGTCCCCTGCACAAGGAAACCGGTGAGCCACTCAAAGCGGACGCGTTCGGGAGCCACCTGCGCGGAAGCCTCCGCGGGCAGCAATACGGCCAGAATCGGGACTAGAAGAAGCCTCTTCACTTCATCTCTCTCCGGGAAGAACCGGGAAATCCCCCGCTCGCGGGGCCGACCGGCGAACACTCTACCCCACGACGCCGGGATCTGCAAGGAAGGTCCCCGGTCTGTGGTAGCTCTGGTAGAGTTTGTCAGGTCTTTCGCGGGGGGGCCGTGATCGTGGGATCATCCGCCAATCCAACATGCCATCCTCCCCGGCCGGGGAGGCTTGGCCGGGCTGTTCCCTGGGTTCTGGCTGCGCTCTTTCTGGCCCAGGCTCTCCACGGGCTGGCGGTCAAGACGGGCACCTGCGACGAACTCGGGGCACACATCCCGGCGGGGATCCTCCTCTGGAAGACCGGGGGAGCTTCCAGCGGACTCAACAACCCGCCCCTCGGGCAACGAATGCTGGGCCTCGGGCCGGTCCTCACCGGAACTGCCGACGCTCCGCTGAACGACTCGCCCGGGCACCTCTTGCCGGCCCGCCTGCCGGTACTGCTGCTCGGAGTCCTCACACTCCTGGGCACGGCCGCGGTGGCCCGGCGCGCTTTCGGAACTTCCGCCGGGCTCCTCGCGATGGCGTGCGCGGCGCTCTCGCCGAACCTGATCGCACACTCCCGACTGGCGACGCTCGACTTGCCCGCGACAGCCTCCACACTTCTGGCGTGTCTGCTCGCATGGCGCGCCGCGGCCCGTCCTTCCACCTGGCGCCTCGTGGCTTTCGCCGCGGCCGTCGGTGTGGCGGCCTGCACCAAGCACACGGCGCTCCATCTCCTCCCGGCGATCTCACTGGGGGCACTCCTGGTTCCCGGAGCGATCCAGGAGCGCATCCGACGAACTCTCGTGCTGGGGGGGGCGGCTGTCGCAGGGGTGCTGGCCGTCGCGTGGTTCGTCCACCCTCACTCCTTTGGGGCGGGGGCACTCCCTGAGCCGATGGCCACCAAGCCGGTGGCCCGCGTGCTCACCGCCGCACTCCCCGACGCATTCGCCCGGGGGATTCTCGGCAAGTGGGAGCATGGCGCATCCGGGCACTTCTCGTACCTGTTCGGCGCGCGGTCCACCGACGGCTTCCCCCACTACTTCCTTGTGGCCGTCCTGCTCAAGACACCGGGGGCCATCCTCATTCTGGCCGCTGCCGGACTCGCGGCGCTCCTCGGGCCGTGCCGGGACCGGGCGGGGTTTCTGGCCTTCGTCCTGCTTCCGGCGGCATGGATCTTCGTGGCGATGTCGCTGCTGCACCGGATCGACATCGGGTACCGGCACATTCTCCCCGCGCTTCCGGCAATCCTGGCACTGGCCGGAGCCGGAGCCGCGCGACTCGGCTCCGGAGGGCGGGGGCAACGATGCGCGCTCGTGCTGCTCTTCGGCTGGCTGACCCTTGGCGCCGTGCGAGTCACGCCGGACCATCTCGCGTACTTCAATGAACTTGCGGGAGGACCGGCTCGCGGGGATCGGGCACTGATCGACTCCAACCTGGACTGGGGGCAGGATGAGGGGCGTTTCCGGGCATGGGCGAAAGAGCGGGGTGTTCGTGTCAATCCGGAGCGGCCCACCGATGGCGTCGTCGCCGCAAACATCAACGCCCTCCACAGCATCCTCTCGTTTGATGATCGTCCCCTGCGCTGGCTCCGGCGGCTCTCCCCCCGGGAGTCGATCGGCCATACCTGGCGCATCTACGATGTGTGCGCTGACGACCTGCGCGCGGTCTCCGCTGAAGACCCGTCAGCCGGACTGGACTTTGCGAGGTGGCTCACGGCAACCAGATCGCCCGAGGAAGCCGTGACGGTGCTGGACGCGCTTCCCGAAGAAACGCTCCGCTCCCCGGCGGCTTCCCGCGAGCGTGCCGAGGCGCTCCTCGCCATGGGGCAACTTCGAGATGCTGCGAGTGAAGCCGCGGGCCTTGCGCTGGACCCGCTCCTCGCGGCAGAGGTTCGGTACCGAAACGCATCACTCGAAGGGATCGCGTGGAATGCGCGCTCGGCACAAGATCAGGTCGGGGCCTTTGTGGCGCTCTCGCGACGCGGGCACGCCGGGGAAGCCCGCGACCTCGCGCTTCAGCTCCTGGCCGAAGCGGATCAGGCTGTGGCGCGGACCGGTCTCGCACTGGCACTCGCGATGCTGGACGACCTGGAGTCGCTGGGCCGGCTCCTTCCCCCTCCTGCGGCCGGATCTCCCCGGGGACCCGAGGAACTTCTGCGAGGCCCAGCCGACGCACTGCCCCTCCCCGAACGATTCGCACGCATCCGCCTGCTCCGGAAGTTCGGGAATGAGCGACAGGCGCTTGCGGAAACCGGCGCGTTCCTCGCCGTGGCACCCACGCACGAGGAAGCTCTCTGGCTCTACGGGGAACTCGTGGTGCGCCGAAAACTCGGCCTGACCGAATACGCGCTGCCTTCCGTCGACTGGAGCGGCGTCCGGCACTGAGCGCGAGGGGCCGCGCGGCCCCCGGCGCGTCTAGAGAAACTGAGAGCGCATTTCCGGCTGCAGGAAGGGATTGGACCGTCGCTCCCGCCCGATATCCGTCGCGGGGCCGTGTCCCGGGTGGATGCGCATCTCATCTCCAAGCGGAACGAGGACCTCGTCGATGGAGCGCAGGAGCGTTCGTATGTCCCCGCCGGGGAGGTCGGTCCGACCGATGGAACCGGAGAAGAGGACATCTCCCGAAATCGCGTCCTGCCCCGACACGAGGGTCACGCTCCCCGGCGAGTGCCCCGGGGTATGGAGCACCTCCAGCGAGCACTCTCCGAATGAGAACGGCTGTCCCGGCACGAGGGTGCCGCCGGGAGCCGGGGGAGTGGGCAAATCCAGACCGAAGGCGGCGGCCTGACTGTCAAATGCCTCCAGCAGGGGAAGGTCCGCCTTGTGCATCAGGATGGGACAATCAAACGCATCCTGCACAACGCGGTTGCCGCTGACATGGTCCAGGTGTCCGTGGGTAGAGAGAATGGCCGTGGGGGTTGCGTCCCGCTCCCTCAGGAGTCGGACGAGGACTTCGGCCTCATCGCCGGGGTCCACGACGACGACCTCGTGCGTCTTCTTGCAGGTGAGCAGGTATGAGTTCACCTGGAACGGCCCCATCGGGAAGACTTCGATCCTCACCAGTACCACCGGGACCAGTCGGAATCCTTCTGAGTTTCTTCTCCCGCCCTCGACTCCTCCGCATCCGGAGAACCCGGCTTCCGCGCCCCCGGCGTCCTGACCTTCTCGCTGCTCGAACAGTGAGGGCAAAGCCCCATGAAGATCAGCGGGTGATGACTGACGCGATACCCTGTGGCCTCGGCGACTCGCTGTCGAACTTCGTCCATTCCGGAGAGCATGATATCCGCAACATCGCCGCAGCGCACACAACGGACATGCTCATGGTCCGGAATGGCTCCATCGTAGCGAGATGAAACCCCCGCCCCGCCGAACTCGTGAATCAGCCCGCGCTCCTTGAGAACACGGAGCGTCCGATAGACCGTGGCGAGACTGATGCCGGGAATCGAGGCAACGGCATCCTGGTGAATCTGTACCGCGGTGGGATGCGTGGGGGAACCCCGCACAAGGTTCAGGATGACATCTCTTTGCGGAGTACGGCGAAGCCCGACACGACGCCAGTCCGCCGCGGAGCCCTGAGGGGCTGCGCGTGGTCTTCCCGGAGGTCTGCGAGTCATCGGTATCATCCCCCCGTGACAACCTGATCCACGGCGACGCCGCCTGGCTCAGTTGAGGTGCGCGTGCAGCGCCCGGCTCAGGCCACCCGTACGAAGGCGACTCAGCGCACGG
This sequence comes from Gemmatimonadota bacterium, assembly GCA_030747075.1. NCBI lineage: Bacteria > Pseudomonadati > Gemmatimonadota > Gemmatimonadota bacterium. Next base: position 9,017 of record JASLLL010000022.1, on the reverse strand, counting down.
TCCTTCAGTTGGCGGATTCGCTCCTTCGAAAGATGGAGTCTCTTCCCGATTTCACCGAGCGTGTACGGCTCTTCTCCGGCCAGCCCGTAGTAGAGGTTGATGATGAGTTCCTCTCTCTGGCTCAATCGCTCTACCGCATTGTGAACATGGTGGTTGAGTTCACAATCCTCCAGGCCGCGATCCGGAGTCCCCAGCAGCGTGGAGTCCGCGATTCGGTTCAGCGGCGTTTCTCGATTCACTCCTTCGTAGTCCGTCACCATGGAATACGCCCTCACGGATGCCATGGCCTCCTGGATTTCCTGGGGAGCCCGGCCGATGGCCTCCGAGATCTCCCGAAGCGACGGCTGCCGCTCGAGCCTCTTCTCCAGCGATTCCTCCGCGCTGCATACCTTGCGAAGGGTATCCCGGCGGCTGTGCGGGTAGTGGACGAGATGCACCTGATCCGCCATGGCCTTGTTCAGATTTCGGCGAATCCACCAGACTGCATACGAAATAAACGCGCACCCTTTGCGTTCGTCAAAACGCCGTGCGGCTTCGTAAAGACCGAGGTTGCCTTCCGTAACGAGATCACTCAGGGCAACACCCCGGTTCATGTATCGCTTGGCGACGCTGACCACAAAGCGAAGGTTGGCCTGGACCAGTTCATGCACTGCGGCTTCTTCACCGGCACGGATTCTCTTGCCCAGAACGCCCTCTTCTTCTCGGGTGAGAAGAGGAATGCGCCCGATGTCACGAAGGTACATGCCGAAGGAGTCATCCAGGGGCACCGTTTGCGAAGCTCTGGCGGTGGCCATGGTTCGTCCCCCCTTTCCTAGGATGGGGTTCTCACCTGCGAATGACTCCCATTGTTCGGCTTCCTGCGACTGAGTGTCAACTGAAATCGAGAGTCTCGACCCCGCGGTCCCTTGCTTGTTGGGATTCACCGCCTACTGGGTGCATTTGTCGGGTGGCATCGAGGCGGAGCGGTCATTCCCCTGCGCGGAGGAGTTCACTCCCGGGTGAGTAGAGGTCAAAACCCTCAGGGGGCGCCAGCAGAAAGGTGCCTTCTGAGGGGGCATGGTCAAGCTGCACGAGATCCGTCCTCAGCTGCAATCGTCGGCCACCCCGTTCGATCGTGATGAGCATTGGCCACTCCACGCCTCCGCGAACTTGCCAATCGGTCCAGACAATCCGGAGTTCCGGGCCGCTCCCTCCGATCAGTTCTGACGGCATCCCCGTGGGCGGGTCCGCTTCAAGCCGCCAGTTCCCTCCCGCCAGTCCCGAGTCGTCGGCGGATGCCCGGACCGCACCGGAATCCAACGGGCGACCCGCCAGGGGATGCGCCAGAAGCGCGATGAGCAGGTCCTGCGGGGACCACGCCAGTTCCCGCCATCCCGGGCTGTCAGGTGGCCCCACCACAGCGATTTTCTCGCGCGGGAGGAGCAGAACTGCCGTGTCCGAACTCACCGCAAGGTCAAATGCGTCGAAGAAGAGCCTGGAGGTGCCACGAATGCGCAGCCGATCGGGACCAGCCAGTGTGATGGCGACGCGGCAGGACTCTTCCACGCCCTCGGCCGGATCCTCCATTTTCAGCGATCCCGTGATCCTCCCTGCCAGCGAAGCGCGAGAATCCAGGCGGGCACGAAGGTCTGTCGAATCCGGGCCATCGATGACTGGAGAGACCGAAGGCCGGGGACAGCACCCCGCCCAGAGTGCAAGGATCGCCGGAGCGGCAAGACACCTTCTGAGTCTCATCTTCGCATCGCCTCCAGCAACTTGAAGAGTACCAACCCCGCTGCGAACCCTCCGATATGCTCGAACCAGGCCACGCCCGGGGACCCTCCCTCTCCGAAACCCACGACGCCACGCAGAAGTTGAATCACGATCCACCAGCCAATCACCACGGAGGCAGGCGTGCGAATCAGGCGGAAGAAGAACCCGAGGAAGAGGATGGACACTACGCGAGAACGCGGGAACCGAATCAGATACGCTGCAAGGATGCCTGAGATCGCACCGCTTGCACCGATCGTGGGAATGGCAGAGCCTGAATAGACCAGCCCGTGTGCGAGATGCCCGCCCAGTCCCGCCAGGAGATAGAACACGAGAAACCGTCCGTGCCCCAGCACATCCTCGACGTTGTTCCCGAAGATCCAGAGGTAGAGGAGATTCCCCCCCAGATGCAGAACTCCCCCGTGGAGGAACATCGATGTCAGGAGCGCGACGGGTGCGGGATCTACCGGGACAAACCCTCCGACCGCCACAAGGGAGTACCCGCGCGATTCCGCCTGCACCTGTGCCAGGTAGGCCAGCGTGTTCGCGGCCATGAGTGCCAGCGTCACCCACGGCCGGCGAGTGGCAGGATTCACATCTTTCAGAGGAAGGAACATCTGCTCTGCCCGTGAATCGCCCGGGGGCCTCGCCAGCGGAACAGAAGAGTCCGCCTCGGAGGAACGCGCGCAGTTCCGCCGATCTCTCGGCTCAGAGTTCGACCGGGGTGCAGCCTTCGATCAGGAACTTCAGTCCCCCGTTTAGAAAAGCCACTTCGATGGCACTCCGGCTGCCGGGAAGCACTTGTTTGCGAATCACACGCCCGACATCGCGCCAGGTTTGATGATAGAAAAACTCGCCTATTTCGTAACACTCCTCAGGAACATAGGTCCGGAAGTCACCTGGTGCCGCGTCTCCAAGAAGCCCGACAGCGGTCGGATTCCGTAAAGAACCGGTCTCTTCATCTCCTTCAAAGCAAACAATGCTGTTGCAGGTCAGGCAGTTCAGCCACTCCACCCCGGTGTCGTCCAGTGCCCGAAGTACCCGCATCTTCTTTCGTCCGTCGCAGGTCGGGCAATCCTTGATCCGCGTCACCCGCTCTGCCGTCTCCTGGACCAGTGTTGTCATGTCCCCTCTTTCCGCTCCTGGCATCCTTGCAGCCCGTTTGTCCGCCAAACGGACCCTCTCAATGGACTCCAATAAAGGCAAGTATCCGCAAATATGTCAAGTGCAAAGTAACTGCCGCTAAAGGATCTACACAGAGAGACCCATTCCGACACTTCGCTCGGAAGCCGACTCCCACGCTAACGGGTCACTCTATCCTCTTCGCGTACCGGTTACCAGCCTTTCGCAAAGCCCAGCCGTCGTTTGGGAGTCATTGCGCCCGGAATCGCTCAAGGCGACGGAATCGAACCCGCGCAGCCTCCTGGCCGCGTGCCTGATTGGCGCTGTGGATTCCTGTCCGCCGCACCATGAGAACCCCACCCTCCCCGGGGAGTTCCCCATGATCTGACGGAACGCTCCCAATGAAAAGCGGGGAGGATTGCTCCCCCCCGCTCCCACACTTGGCCGTTGCGGACAGAGGCCCGCACGACTCTTCCTAGCGCTTGCGCTTGGCCTTGGCCTTCACCTTGCGCTTGGCCTTCGCCTTCACCTTGCGCTTGGCCTTGGCCTTCACCTTGCGCTTGGCCTTGGCCTTCACCTTGCGCTTGGCCTTCGCCTTCACCTTACGCTTGGTCTTCGCCTTGGCTTTCGCCTTCGAGCGAGCCATCGCCATTCAGAACCACCTCCAAAGTGGCAACTCGTTCCCGGCCCGCACGCGGGCCGCACCGTCTCCGGAAACGACGCATCGGGAAAGTACTGATCCCGGGAAAGCGCCGAATGACCACCGCCCAAGGGCGAGGGTCACATCGTCTTCCCCGACTCTCCTGTCGTCTCCGATGCCAGCAGTCGATCCACCAGCAAGCGGAACTCATCCAGATCGAAGGGTTTTCGGACGCGGGCACCGCCGGGTTCCATCCGGACCCTCTCCCGTCTTCCTCCTCGCGTCGTCATCACCACAACCTTCGCCGAGGGACTGGCGAGACGCAGGTTCTTCACAAACCCTCCGCCCCCGGAGCCCGCGTCCTCGGCCGCGATCACGAGATCATACGGATCCTTGTCAAACCTCCGCAGGGCATCCACTTCATCCACGGCCGTCTCCACCTCGTACCCTGCTTCCGAAAGATCCAGTGCCAATGCTCTTGTCGTGACCGGCTCGTCGTCCATGAGAATCAGCAGTCGTCCCGGCATCTGACGCGCCTCCACGCTCCGCAGGCTCTCTCGATTGACATACAGGCGAACTGCATGAACGCACGAGTTCGCTGAAAGCCTTGCATCTCTCATGCCAGTTTGGTCGATGAACTCCCCACATCGAATCATTCCGCCCATGACGAACGCTTCACGACCTCCAACCCTTGTGTTCTCTACCGATTCTGCCGCACTGAGCACGCTGCGAGAGAGAACAGGAAGGCGACAACCCCTCCCGAGGAAGGGTGCAGGAACGCAACACGCGTCAAGAAGTTCGACAACGCATGCTCAGTCGCGTCTATTTCTTTGACACAAGGGGCGCGCATTCGTCACCGGTCGACGAGTACAACTTCAGCTTGGTGATCAGCGTCTGCCGTGTGATGCCAAGTATCTCGGCCGCGCGAGTGCGGTTGCCATCCGTTTCTTCAAGAATGCGGAGGATGTGTTCGCGCTCCACTTCAGAAAGAGGAACCGAACGCTTCGCGATCAGTCCTCGGGCACGCGACAATGAAGAGCTCTCGCGGATCTTCTGGGAAAGATGGCCAGGGAGAAGCGTGTCGATGTCTTCCAGAAGAACAATCCGCTCCAGCGAGTTGCGGAGTTCGCGCACATTTCCAGGCCAGTCGTAACTCTCCAGACACTCCACCGCATCTTCGGACAGCGCGATCCCCGGCTTCCCGGCCAGTTCCCCAAACTCTGAAAGGAACTCTCTGGCGAGACACACCACATCTCCTTCGCGTTCGCGAAGTGGTGGAAGAGCGATCCCGATCACTTTCAGCCGATGCAACAGATCGCTTCGGAACTCACCCGCGTCACACTCTGCGTCCAGGTCCTTGTTCGTTGCCGCCACGATGCGGACATCCACCACTCGATCCTCTCGCCCGCCAAGCCTGCGAAATGATCGCTCCTCGATAAATGTCAGAAGTTTTGCCTGCGCGGAAGCCCCGGCGTCGCCGATCTCATCGAGAAAGAGCGTCCCCCCGTCCGCCGTCTCCGCAAGGCCTTCCCGAGTCTCGCGTGCATCGGTGAATGTCCCCTTCTCGTGTCCGAAAAGCTCACTTTCAAAGAGCGATTCAGGAATCGCGGAGCAGTTGAGCTTGACGAAGGGGTGATCCCGTCGATCCGATTCAAGATGCAGCGCTCGCGCAACCAGCTCCTTTCCAGTCCCGGTTTCCCCCTGGATCAGCACCGTGTGAGCACCGCTCGGAACGACCTTCAGGATGGTCTCCCGGACTTCCTCGATCGCGCCGGAATCCCCGAGAATCCGCCCGAGCCCACCGTCTTCTCTCATCTCAGTAGAGGCGGGAATGGAGCGCCGCATTCGAGATGCACGCAGGTTCTGGGAAACGCACCGGACCATCTCGTCGAGGTCGTAAGGTTTGCGTACATAGTCTTCCGCACCGAGTTTCATGGCCTGCACAACATCCTGCACCTCCCCGTAGGCGCTGATCATCAAGGCCACCGGTCGAGGGTCCAGCGCCTTGAGTTCCCGAAGGACCTCCAGGCCCGACATGTCGCCCAGCTTCAGATCCACGACGGCCACATCCGGAGCGTTCTCTCTGGCAGCACGCAATCCGGATCGGCCGGACGGGGCCGTCACCACGCAAAAGCCCTCGTCCTCCAACGCGCGTCGGAGCGTGGAGCGCACCGTTTGCTCATCGTCGATCACAAGAACGCTGTCGGTCATGCGGGACTCCCCTCCGACACGGGCTTCGCCCTCTCTTCTCTCTGTTCTTTCGAGGGCAATACCGGACGCGTCTCGCTTTGCGGGATGGGGAGAATCACGGTAAACCGGCTTCCGCCTTCTGAATTGTTGGTCGCGGAGATAAGTCCCCCATGCGCCTTGCAGATTCTCTGGCTGATTGAGAGGCCGAGGCCAAGACCCTTTGCACGACCCGACATAAACGGTTCAAAAATGTCTGCGGAAGTTCCCTCGGGAATGCCGGGGCCGGTGTCGCTGAAGGCGATACGAATCCCGGTCGGCGACGACGGCTTCGATCGGGGGCTGAGCCAGCTGGACACGCGGAGTGTTCCCCCCTTCTTTCGCATGGCGTCCCGGGCGTTCATGACGATGTTCAGAAACACCTCCCGCATCATACCCGGATCGATGGAAAGCCGTGGCAGTTCCTCTTCCATGTCCGTCACAAGGTCCACACCTACGGATTCCAGCGACTCCCGCGCCAGCGCAAGAGAGTCGGAGAGAACGCGGTTCACATCCCGGGAGCGCCGGCGTGGAGATGGCGGGCGGGAATACGCAAGAAAATCGGAAATGACCGCTTCGATGCGATCCAGTTCCTTGATAGACGCGTGCAGACTCTCCCGGTAGGGGTCTCCGCGATCCTGATGCTTCAGCACATACTGGATTGTCGTGCGGATTCCCGTCAGCGGGTTGCGTATCTCATGGGCGATCCCCGCAGAGATCGTCCCCAGTGACAGGAGCCGACGCGTCTCCGCGCCAAAACTTCCCAGCCACTCCCCTTCTCCCGCGTTTCGGAGAACGCCGACGAAATGGCGGGCCTTCCCGGATCGGTCCGGCACGGAGGTATAGTCCGACTCAAGAAACCGAACATCTCCGTTCTTCGAAAGAATATACATGGCGGCACAGGACCGAACGGAGGATTCGTTCAGGAGCGCATCCAGCGGACAGCCCGCGTCACACAGAAGAGCGCCGTCCGTATCCTGGCACTTGAGGATCTTCTGGCAGCTTTCGCCAATGGCTTCCGCGCGAGACCACCCCAGTGTGGATTCGGCGGATGCCGAAAACTCCGCGAACCGTTTGTCGGAATCGATCACCACAATCGCGTCCCGATTCGCTTCTAGAAGAGCGTGAAGAACATCCGTCTGCACCGCACGCTGCAGACGCGAGTCTCCTCTGCCGTTGCTCGTGCGCTTCCTGGTTCGGCCCGTTCCCATCACACACCCATGCACAGAGGTGGAGGTGCCCGTCTGAACCAGTCAGGCTAGCGGGAGAGACGGAAGCGGGTCAACGGGATTTGCTTCCACCTGCGCGTTCCACGGCGAGCAGTGCGTGAACATCCCGCCGCGACCCTCCCGTGTCAGGGAGTGACTTCCCGCCAGAGAAAGAGCCTCGAAACCAGCGGGGCATACGGAGGCTGCCCCGACATTCCCGCAAGGGAAGGATCATATCCATAGTCGCGATGCGGCGGACTGTACGCTGCGTGTTTGGACCACGCTACTTCCTCGGGAAGAATGCCCGCATTGTTCAGGTTGTCCGCCATGTCGGCGAACTGCATGTGAACGATGGACCCGCGCTTGAGGAGAGTGCGCGACCCACCCCATGACTCCAGCAGGTGGTCGTTGTTCGCCCAGGTGTCGCCGGCGCCCGGGTCGTCGGGGAAGCCGTCCCCGTCCAGGTCTGCGTAGTTCGCTTCCTCGACTACCGGCTGGCCATCCACCATCGCGGCGTGAATCTCCGTGGTTCCATTGGCCGCCTGACGAGAACTCTTGGGCGCCATGGTGTAGGCATCGTCATCCTGCCAGGCGTCGGAGACATGCCAGATTCGCCCGGAGGACACCAGCGCAGCCGCCCTCTTGTTCACGCTGTTGAAGCTGCCCTTTGTGTAGATCGAGTGGTCCGCCACGATCGTCAGATCGTTCTCGAGTTGGGATGCGTTGACCACACGAAGCGGGACATCGGAGTGAATCAGACCGCTCGCCGGGAAGTTCCCCCCCGACGCAAGAATGTTCAGGTCGATCTCCTGCACGGTCACATACTGGTCAACGGACGGATTCCAGAAGGTGACTTCCTGAATCGCATCCCCGACCCACGCGCTGATGTCGTTTCCGGCATTGTCATATTGCAGGTCTCCCGCTCGAATCCGGAGCGAGGCCCGCAGATCGAAGTACCCGCCCACCTCCATCGTCTCCACCGGAGGAGGATCGACGCTCGTCGCGCCCAGAGTCCCGTCTCGTACAATCCCATCCCATAGATCCAACGCCCCGTCCACGCCGTCGTCCGGATCATCGTTTGTCCAGTCCGGGTGGTTCGAATCCATGGCGACCCCCGCCCCTCCTCCCGCCATCTCCACCCAGTTCCCGTCCCGGTCCTTGATCAACACCGTCTCTCCGCCGGGGGCCGGACGCCCCCACGCATCTTCCGTGCGAATCATCTGCCCGGTTGCCGTGATCATGGGCGAGTCCACAGACAACACCGTTCCGGCGGGTCGAAAGTACAGGTTCCCGTTGGCATGGATCTTCCCGCTGATGTCCTGATCCACTCCGCGGGTGAACTCGGACAGATCCCCATCCGAGTAGAGTGCATATCCGAACGCCGGTTCGGTGTACCCAAGAACTTCCAGCCTTCGACTGAAGATCCCAACACTGCCGATCACATCGATGATGTACTCGTCCTCATCCGCGTCGGTGCTGGCGGGGCGGAGCGCAAACCGAAAACTCTCCGCCAGGCCGGAACCCGTCAGGGATTCCGCTTGATCGTCGCCCAAGTTCCACTCCCACACATACCACCCGTCGTTCCGCTCTTCCGCAAGACCGTTGTCGTCCATGTCGTCCAGCGTGAGTCCGCCCTGAAACGCGGCAACAGCCAAGAGACCCGCAGAGGCCATTGTGCCGTCCCCGTTGTGCGTTCTCCCCCGGAAGTTCGACGCCGCGAACTCCCGGTACGCCACATGCGCACCCGCCTCTGCGACATAGAGCGCTTGCGTCGCTTTCTCCCGGTTCGTTGCGATTCGCCCCTCGGATGTGGAGATTGCCAGAAAGGTCCCCCCCGCCATCGCAAAGAGCGCGATCATGAGTACCGCCAGAACAAGAACCGAACCCCGCTCATCGCGTTGTGCCAACCGTCTTCCCCACTCCACTTTCCTGATCACTGCGCTCCTCCTCTCACCGGCACTGAACAAATGGAACATAGTTCGTGGCCACACCGCCGCCCCAGCCGGATGCCTTGTTCCCCTGCAGGGTCACTTCGCCCGCGCCGAACTCCGCCTTCCAGAGATCCAGCGTGG
>JASLLL010000021.1 GCA_030747075.1 Gemmatimonadota bacterium | reverse complement strand
CGGAACCTTCGAAGACCGCACGGAAGAGTCGGGCCTCACCGGGCAACTAGGCGGGCTGAATCTCGTGTGTGCCGACTACGACGGCGACGGCCGCCGGGACATCCTGGTGCTTCGCGGCGGCTGGTTCGGCACCTGGGGCCGGCATCCGAATTCGCTGCTGCGAAATCTGGGCGACGGCCGGTTCCGTGATGTCACAAAGGACGCCGGACTGGCTGCGGACGACTACCCCTGCCAGAACGCGAGCTTTGCCGACTACGATCTGGACGGGGATCTCGATCTCTTTCTCGGGAACGAGCAGCCCCCTCCGGAGGCCCGTGTGGACTATCCGTGCCAGCTATTCCGTAATGACGGGGACGGTACCTTCACGGATGTGTCGAAAGCGGCTGGCGTGGAGAATCTCCGACTGGCGAAGGGGGCGGCGTGGGGAGACATCGACGGAGACCGCGACCCCGACCTCTATGTCTCCAACCAGTTCGACAAGAACCGGATGTATCGGAACAACGGAGACGGCACTTTCACGGACATCGCGGAGGAGATGGGTCTGGACGAACCGCACTTCAGCTTTCCCGTCTGGTTCTGGGACTACGACAATGACGGTGCGCTGGATCTCTTCGTGGCCGGATACGGTGGGGACATCAACACGGTCGCAAGGAGCTATATGTTTCCCTCCGACGAGTTCGGTCTGAACGCGCTCTTCCATAACGAGGGAGGCGTGTTTCGAAATCGCGCGAAGGAGGCGGGGCTTCACCGTCACTCGCTCACGATGGGCGCGAACTTCGGCGATCTCGACAACGACGGGTTCCCGGACTTTTATCTGGGTACGGGAACGCCGGACTTCGACGCCGTGATGCCGAATGTTCTCTACCGAAACGACTGCGACGGCACATTCACGGATGTCACCTTCTCGGCAGGCATGGGCAGTCTCCAGAAAGGGCACGGGATTGCGTTCGGAGACATCGACAACGACGGCGATCAGGACATCTACCTGCAAAGCGGCGGGATGTATGCGTTCGATCCGTTCTTCAACAGCCTCTTCGAAAACCCGGGGCACGGGAACGGGTGGATCACCATCTCTCTGCGCGGCGTGCAGTCGAACCGGGACGGGTTCGGGTCGCGCATTCGCGTCACGGTGGAAGAGGGAGGACGGACCCGCGACATCTACCAGTGGGTCTGGCCGTCGGGGAGTTTCGGCGCGTCGAGCATTCGTTCGGAGATCGGACTGGGTGCGGCGGATCGGATTGCGGCGGTGGAAGTCTACTGGCCCGCGTCAGACTTGACGCAGCGGTTCACGGATGTTCGCGCGGGGCGGTTCTATCTCGTCACGGAGTTTGAAGATCGGATGGATCGGCAGAAACTCTAGCGTGCAGGCGCGGGACACGCCTTCTCCGCGGGGAGGACCACTGGCAGTGCGCCGGGGTGGACCGAGACCGAGAGCCGCTTGCGGGACATCCCGCGGATCTCGCCGTCCGCATGGAGCGGGAAGCCGTCCGGAGAGGTGATCTCGACTTGTCGCGCCCGGAGCATTCGGACTCCGTTCGCGCCCATGTGCTTTCCCGTCAGCGCGCGCGGGAGCATTCGGAGAACGCCGGAACGCCCCATCGCGCGGACCAGACAGACATCGAGAAGCCCGTCGGCCGGGTCTGCATCCGGTGTGAGAAGGAAGCCGCCGCCGACACGATGCCCGTTCCCGATGGAGACGAGGAGCATTCGTTCCTCCACGCGTTCCCCGTCGATCCGGACATCCAGTCTGGGGCAGTGCAGGTGGGTCAGCGCGCGGATGAGTCCGACCAGATAGACGGCGAACCCACGAATGCGTCGGATGCGCCGGCTTTCCGCGGTCACCTGCGCCTCGAATCCCAGGCCGAGGCTGTTGACGAACCACCCATCGTCAAACCGGCCGAGGTCGAAAGAGGCGTGGCGTCCGTGAACGAGAACATCCAGCGCGGCGGCGGGGTCTGCGGGAATGCCCATCGCCTGGGCAAGATCGTTGCCGGTGCCCGCGGGGATCAGTCCGAACCGCGCGCCGGTTCCGGCGATCCCATTCACCACTTCGTGAGCGGTGCCGTCTCCTCCGACGGCGACCACGATCCGCCCGTCCTGGGCGGCACCCCGGGCAAGATGAACGGCTTCTTCCGGGGCGTTCGTGCGGAGAACCTCTGCATCCATGCCGCGCGCCTTCAAGAGACCCGGCAGCGTCTCCGCGAGAGCACCACAGGCACCCCGCCCCGCGGCGGGGTTGACCACGAAGGCGACGCTCATCCCGGAATCAGCGCGAGAGTCCGTCAGGAGCCCGCGACTTCCCGCGCGATCTTCTCGACCTGTGCGCGAGCGTCTTCCGCAGGCGTCTGGGGCCTCGGGCCGGGAGAGGCCGATGCGGCCTTCTGGTCCGGGGCGGTATTGCAGCGGCCCTGGAAGGTGACGCCTTCCTCGATCACGAGCCGTGCCGTGACCATTTCACCTTCAAGGCGCGACCCGCTTCGGAGGGAGATTTTCTCCGAGGCGTTCAGGTTTCCGCAAACAGTGCCCGTGATGAGCGCGTTCTTGGCATGAACATCCGCTTCCACAAGGCCGTTCTTCCCGACGACGAGGTCCTCCGACACACGGAGTTCCCCCTTGAACTTGCCGTCCACCCGGAGGTTTCCGGTAACATCCAGCGAGCCTTCAAAGAAAGAGCGTTCACCGATGGCCGAGGACGATTTCACGCTCTCGGGAGCGCTCTCGGGCGCAGGCTTCTTGCCGATCATGGTGCCTCCCGGGTAGCGGGAATAGGGTGAGGCGCCACTCTATCGGCCGGTCCCGCCAGTGTCAAGGAAGCGACCCGGGGAAGCGCGTTTCCGCGCCGCCCCGGAAGCCGCCGGGAGTGTCGGATCAGCCGCCGATCCGCATCTCCAGATAGTGCATGTACTGGCCGTCGGCGCCGGGGTGTGTGCCGAGTTCGCGCCCGGCAAAGGCGTAGTCGAGGGAGAAGATGAACGCATGCACTCCGATCCCGGCGGTGGGGTACCCCTGATGCACGCCGCCCCGGAAGGACACGAACGGAATCTTCAACTCAGCACCCAGATCGAGACGGTTGCCGGGCGCGACCTCCGTGCGCATCGCGTCGCGGAAGTCGGCGGCCAGCACGATATCCCGCACAATGCCGAGGCTCCCGCGCAGGGGTCGATAGGCCAACCCGAAGTCCAGCGATGCGCCGATCGCCTCGCCACCGACGACGCCGACAGCATCCCGCAAGACCGCCGCGGCGGACACGCGCGATCTCGGCTGATTCCACAAGAGGCCGAAGTCCATGCCGAACCCATTCGCGGAAGACTCCAGCTCGGAAGCGATCTCGGCCGCGTCGAAGTCCGCGAGTTCGGTGGCGCGAAGGGCGCGGCTGGAGTTTCGTCGCCAGATGCCCTTGGCGGTGGCGCCCGCCGTGAACCCGTGCCACTTCCCGGGAAGCGCCGCGCCCACCACGGCGACGAGGTCGTCCGAGACTTCCGCATACACGCGGGGCTCGTATACGCCCCGGTCGATCCGCACGCTCACGCTGCCGGTCGTGAAGACCCCCGCGCCGAACCCGCGCATCGTGACATCGGTGTAGGCGTTCGCGTCCACGGACACCCACCGGTCGTCATAGGGCGCGAGCGATTCGTGAAACTCGTTGTCGACGGGCGTGTCTCCGGAGAGGCGATCGCTGTTGTTCCGGATGAAATCCGCCAGCGACAGAAACTCGGCGTCCACGCCGCCCAAGAACCCAAGTCCGCTGATGCCGAGCCCACCGATGCGGGACAGTCCCGCGGGATTCGTGTAGAGCGCGTTTCGGTCGTCGCATACAGCCAGGAACGCATTCCCCATGCCGAGCGGACGAATGCCGTCGAGGCGCGGGTTGTCGAGCGCGCGCGCCGGACTCAGCGCGGCGCACGCCAGGCACACGCCCAGGAGTCCTGCCGCCATTGCCTGTTTCCGGGTCATGCGCCACCTCCCGTGCATCCGATGATCCGCGAGTCCTCGTCCACCACGCCGTCGCCGTCGTCGTCCAGTCCGTTCAGGCACTCCTCGTCGATGAGGCCGTCGCCGTCGTTGTCGCCTTCGCCAGAGTTCCCGGGAACGCCGGTGTTGATGTAGTACGCGGACAGGTCCCCGCCCAGGTCATCGATCAGTCCGTCCAGGTCCTCCACATCAACGCCGGTCCCGTCGAGGATGTCCGTCAGCAGGTCGCCGCCGTCCTCGAGAAGGGCGTCCACATCGTCGATCATGGAGTTCAGATCCTCCGGCGGGAGATTCTCCAGACCGTCCAGCGAGAAGTCCCCGTCGTCACCGGCCAGCGCGAAGTCCTCGATCGGGATGTCGAACGCGTCGATGAAGCCGTCCGCATTCGTGTCGCGAAGGCGCAGGATCCCCCGCAGCGTAAACGCGACCGCAAGGTCCACGCCGACATCCCCGGCTCCCATGGTTCCGTCCGTGGTCATCCCGTCGTGGATGGGTCCGAGGTCGTCGAGCACGACGCGGTTCACGCGGTAAACGGCGTCCGCGAAATCGGTCGAGGACTCGAAGACAGACACCGCGCCGTCTCCCGACGCGGAAGTCGAGTCGGTCAGCGTCGTCACGAGTTCGAAGATGTCGACTCCCGCGTTGAGCACCGCCGCCTTGGCGTGGTAGTAGCGCGCGTCAGAATGTTCGGGCCGCTGGTCCATCGCCGCCGCGAACTCCGCCTCGGCCATGGGGTAGTCGGCGTCCCGCAGTGCCTGCCGCCCGCTGGCCATGTGGGAGTCGAAGTCCTCCGGATCCACTGTCCATTCGAGGACATTGGTGCAGCCGCCGAGAATCAGCGTGCCGAACACCAGGAGAAAGCCACTCACCCTCCCGCCGGTTCTCTTGGTCATGGAAAGCTCCTTCCGATGATGGGTCGTCGCACGGTTGCCCCTCACCCGGACGGGGTCCGGCACCTGCTTCAGGAATCGGCAGGGGGCGGGAGAAGCCTCCAGACAAGATGTTGAACAGAATGGGTGTTCAGGAAGTGGACGCGCCCGGGCGGGCGTGTACCCAATCCTCCCCAACACAACGCTTGTCTTGGGCGGCATTTGCGGGGATTGTGGGCGGGAGACAGCCGTTGTGCCGTAACCCACCTATCTGGGAGGTGTCCGGAATGCTGCTGATCGGTATGCCGGGGGGGCAGGAACTCCTCATTGTCGGGATTATCGTTCTGGTTCTGTTCGGGGGGACGCGGATTCCCACGCTCATGAAGGGGATGGGGCAGGGCATTCGCCTGTTTCGGAAAGAACTGAAGGAGCCGGAGTCTGCGGAGAAGAACGCTCAGGAAACCACGGATCATACTCCCGACGACAGCTAGTCCGCTTCCCGCCGGACAAGAAGATCGGTTCTATTCGAACTCGATCCCGTGCCGGGGGAGGATCGTTCCACGCGCCAGCTGAAGCTGCGCCCAGGCGATCTGAAGATCCGCCAGCGCGATCACTTCGCGCCTCCGCGCCAGCGTCAGCTCCTGCTCGAACTGCAGCACATCCCGGAAGGAGCTGTGCCCGAGCTTCAGCCGGTTGTGTCCGCCTTCCAGCTGCTGCTCCGCCAGGATGACCCCGGTTGCGCTCGCCTCCACGCGCTGCCCGGCGGCCCGCACGGCGCGCTCTCCATTTCGCACGGACAGAAGAATGTCGCGCTCCAGTCCCTCCAGCGATCTCTTCTCGGCGGCAAGAAACGCCTCCGCACGCTCGATCACCGCGTTCCCGGTCTTGTTCGGGAAGGGATAGTCGAACTCCACTCCGACGAACCAGCCGGTGCCGTTTTCCAGCGTGACATCGTTCGCCGCCCCTTCTTCCACCGTGACCGCCCGATCCAGCCCGTTTCCGATCCCGGTGTGGTTGATCTCGGCGATGGCGTCCACCTGGGCCGCCGCCTCACCGTGGGCTACTTCGAGCGCCTTCTCCCGTGCGCGAATCCGGTGTCGAACCTCCGCGTGGTCGGAGCGCCATTGGAGAATCTCCTGCAGCGCGGGTGCGGTGACATGGCTGCCCAGGTCCGTTCGGGGAGCATCCGCCAGCGTGATGTCGGGAGTCACCGATGACATCCCGCCGATGAGCCCGGCCAGCCGGAGGAGCTGGTCGCCCGTATCCCCGACATCCTTCCCCGCGAGGATGACCGCATCGATCCGCGTCGCCACGCCGTTCTCGGCCACCAGCACATCCATCCTGCTGATCTCGCCCTCTTCCATCTGGCGGTGGGCGATGCCCAGGAGTTCTTCGGCGGCCTCCAGAGCCAGCCGCGCGACGGTCTCCTGCTCCTGCGCAGCGAAGTGCGCCCAGTAGGCCGCCTCCACGCGGTAGGTCAGTTCCTCCGCCAGGTACCGGTAGCGGGACACGGCCGCCTTGGAGAGACTCTCGGACGACTCCATGATCGAACGGTTCGCGCCCCACCCGGCCCCCTTCATCAGCGGCTGCCGGACGCCGAAGCTCAGGATTCGGCGGTAGAGGTTGTCGTTCACATAGTCGTAGGTGTAGACGGGGTTGCCCTCCACATCGAGGGTTCCCGTTTCCCTTTGCTCGAATCGCAGGAAGGACGCCTTCTGAAGGTCGTGCTTGATCTCGACCGTCGTTCCGTACTCGAACTTCTTCCGGGCGCCGACCATGAGGAGCGACCGCCCGACGAAGAACGCACCCTCTCCCAATCCGACCGTGCCGAATGCATGGTAGTCGTACTGGCCATCCGCGACTCCCACCTCCGCGTCCGTGGCGACCGCATTCATCCACGCCGCCCCGAGGGACGGTTCATTTGCGATGGCCTGCACGATGGCGTCACGGAGCGTCAGAGACATCCTCTGCGGAGCCGCCTGCGCGTGCTGGCCCCCCGCTCCCCGGTCGGCCTCACCGGGAGCCTGAACGATGCGAATGGATGGCCCGGAACCGCCCGGAGTCTTGTCGGCGGAACGCAAGACGGACGGCGTGCTGCCGCGAAACGGTGAGTAGGGTTCCAGCGCCTGCGCGGGAGTTGCGCCCCCGATTGCCCATGCCGCAAGCATCAGAGCGCCTGCGACCCATGCGGACCCCTGAGTGCGTGTGCGGTCGGTCATCTGCTCTCTCCATCTGCGCCGCGCGCAATCGGTGCGTCTCATCGGTCCCCGTCTCCGGCCAGTGCCGCCGCGAGAGCTTCCGTCAGTTCTCGCCCGGATCCCTGGTGGCCCAGTTGCCATATGGCGACACCGCCGACCGTTCCTTCGTGGATTTCGGCACTTTCGAGGACGGCCTTTACCTTCGCCCCCAATGCTTCGGCATCGGTGACCCATGCGCCATCGATCCACTTCTCCAGATAGAGAGGGTGAAGCGGCGCGTCGGACTCTGCGGCGCGATCACGCACCATTGCCCACGGCAAACCGGTACTCGTGTAGAAGGGCAGCCCGACGATGAGCTTCTCCCGTGCCATTCCCAGACGGACGATTTCAGATGCGACTCCGCGAATCGAAGCCTCCAGCGGGTGGTCATAGCCGTCGGGCCAGAAGTCCGCGCTGTGAGACCACGGACCGAGCGCCGGGTTGCGGAAGTCGTAGCCGAAGTAGATCGCGAAATCGACCCACTCCGAGAGGGCCGCGAAGTCGTATCCCCGGAGTCGGCTCCCCGTGGTCACCCCGATTCCAAGCAGCGGCGTCTCTCCGTGGAAGGTCCGCCAGGAACCGGCGTCGATGCGGTCCCGGAACGCCCGCACCAGTGCCACATAGCTCGCGCGCTCCCCGTCCGCGGGAAACTCCCAGTCGATGTCGATGCCGTCGTATCCGGCGTTCTCCGCGAACGCGCAGACATTCGCGGCGAACTGTTCGCGGAGCGATGCGTGGGCCGCGATGGCCGAGAAGATGGCCGCCGGTACCGTTGCTCCCCCGACCGACACGAGCACCAGGCAGTCGGCGTCATGGGCCTCATTCAGGATCGCCTGCCTGGGGATGCCGTTCGTCGGCGTGACATTGCCGGTCGCGTCCGGAATGAGAAACGCCTCGATGAGATGGGTGAACGGACGGAGATCGAGCGAGTCCGCGGGGAGGTTTCCGTAGATGCTCTCCACATAGCCGAAGACTCTGGCGGGTCCCGGTGTCGGTTCGGGAGCCGCATCTCCTTCGGTGGAGGCGATCATGCACGACGCCACGGCGAGTGTGAGGGAGGCGAGTGCGAGAAGCGATGAGACTCGGTTCAACAGATGACTCCCGGAGGGCCGTTCGTCGCGCCGTGTCGCGTCCCGTCAGGACCAGGTCATGCGCTTGCCGCGGAACTCGTCGGTCAGCGCGATCAGTGTGTTCACATCCAGGATGACATTGTAGAGCATCCTGAAGAGCGGACTGAAGAGAAGCAGAGACTTGCTCTCCCGCTCGACCCGTACGCTGAAGGCCGCCGCGTTCAGATCGATCAGGAGGAGATACGCAAACCAGTAGAGGACCGGGCCCGCTGTTCCAACCGAAGCGAGAAGCGCGGCAAACATGATCAGTCCAAAGATGTTGACGAAAGGCCACACCGCCTGCTCGACCAGGAACACTCCCATCCAGATGGGAAGCCCCGCGGGTGACCCCGGCGTATCCCGCCAGCGGTGCCAGACCTTGTTGATCGCCTGGACATTCCCGCGGAGCCAGCGGTAGCGCTGATTCAGAAGCGAGAAGGTCCATGTAGGCGCGGCCGTGAACGAGATGGCCTCCGGCTCATACACGATACCGTGATGGGTCATGAGCACATTCAGCGTGAGATCCGCATCCTCGGCGAAGGTGTCGTTCTCCCACGGCCCTTCGACATAGCCGGGGCTCCGGTCCGCTTCGCGTCGTCGCCGTCCCCACCTTTCGGCCACCTGATTCAGGACGGATCGGCGGAACATGGAGATCGGCCCGGGCGAAATCAGCACGGAGTTGAAGTGGCTCTGCGCGAATCGCGGCATTCCATTCATCAGCGTGTACTCAAGAGCCTGGAGACGCGTGATCAGGTTCTGCCGGTTACGGACACGAACCTGTCCGGCCACCGCGCCGATTCTCGGGTTTGCGAAAGGCCGGATGAGCTTGCGCGCAGCGGCCGTGTCCAGATGCGAATCCGCATCCACGCACAGCACAAAGTCACCCGAGGATTCCCGGAAGGCCAGATTGAGTGCGCTCGACTTGCCGCCGTTCGCCTTCCGCAACACACGAATGTGAATGCCCCCGTGTGTGCCGGTGAACTGCGACGCGATCTTGAATGTGTCGTCACTGGACCCGTCATCCACCACCACGATCTCCAGCGACGGGTAGTCCAGCTCCAGCATCGACTGGAGCGATCGCTCGATCCGTGGCGCTTCGTTGTAGGCGGGCACGAGAATCGAAACCTTCGGCCACACTTTGGGCTGGAGCTTCTGAAAGGTCTTGGACTTTGACCAGCCGAGGTACGCGAAGGCCATCATGATGCTGTAGCGTGTTGCGGAGATGAAGGTGAAGATCAGGAACGAACACCCGAAGATCACGCTGAGGATCCGGCCCGGCCCGGTCAGTTCCGCCGTGATGTCATCCAGCTTCATGAAGTAGTAGATCTGCGCACTCAGCAGAATGGCCACGCCCGCCAGTCCCAGCGCGAGGAAGGGGAAGGGCGACCCGCTTCCTTCCGCGCTGCGGCGTCCCGCGGGCTGGACATGGATGTCGGTGGTCGTGTCCGTACTCATGCGGAACTCAGTGGTGCCAGCAGGCTGTCGAGTCGCTCTCCCGACCATCCCTGTCGAACGGCCGCAAGGCGAGCCGCAGCCATGAGGCCGCCACGGAGGTGGTCCAGCGTGCCGTGGAGTTCCTCATCGCCGAGCATCCGGAGAATCCGCACATAGGCCGCGCAGCTTCCCACGGCGCGCTCCAGCGTGTCGCGACCATGGACCGAGTTCTCGATCCCCTGCCCGAGCAGGACGCAACCCGCGTCGGACACATCCTTTGCGTCCGGGGTGGCGCCGAAACCCATGGCGATCGTCGCGATGTTCCCGAAGCCCTCGGCGCGAAGGACTTCATCCAGCGTGAGCACCACATCCGCTGAGACGCTTCCGTCCGCGATGCTCTCCTTCAGGTGAACCCCAAGATCCGACAACTCGGGGGAGGGGGGTTCGGCCACAGGAGTCTGCGGTGCAGGCGCTTCCTCGACCGGGATCTCGACCGGCTGTGGAATCGGCTGGGCGGCAGCCGCGCCCGCCGTCGGAGCCTCCTCGAAGACCGGGTTCATGAAGGACTCCGGAGTGGTTGCGGGTTCCGCGGGAATCGGCGTGGCGAAGTAGCCCGCCGTGGGTAGTGCGGGAGGGGGTGGGGCAGGAATATGCTCGCGCACGATCTCTCCGGATACCGTCGTTCCGCGGGTCGGGTCGAACTCGACGAACTCGTCGTGGCCCGGTTCGGCCAGTTCGCCCTGGAAGCCGCTCCCGGGAGGGGCCTGGGCCACCGGCGCGGGCGGTGCGGTCGGCGTTACGGCCATGGTCTCCGGGGCCTGCTGCACGGGCGGCGTGGGCGGCGTCGGCACGGGAGGCGCCACGGTCATGGTCTCCGGGGCGGCAGGCGCGGGGGCCGGCGGCACGGGGGGCGTGAACGCGGGCGGGGCGGGTGCGGGCGGAGTCGGCTCGGTGGGAGGGGTCATGGCGACCGGTCCGGCGCCATTGTCGCCACGCCGACGCCGACGGGCGATCCCGGTCACGGGCAGGGCTACCAGTGCGCCCAGCGCAAGCCCGAGCGGCCATCCGAAGTTCGTCGAAGTCCGGCGGACATTCACGCTCACGGGGACCGTTCCACCGGTGGCGACCTCGCGAATGGCGGCCTCCGGCGGGTCGCACGCAATCCTCAGTTCCGTCACTTCGTTCAGAAGCGGGGTGGCCTCCAGGATGGTCCCGTAGAACACCTTGTTCATCGTTTCGCTGGTCAACGCATGGAGCGCGATCTTCATGTCCCCGCCGACCATCGACTGCGCCTGAGACGCGGTGACATGAAGGCGGACCCAGATCTGCTCCGGCTGGTAGAGAACCAGAAGCGGTGACCCATCATTCATGTGGCTGGCGGGAGAAGTAGTGCGGAAGCCGACGAGCGCATCCCAGGGAGCGTCCACGGCGATGGTCTTGCCGGGCTCGCCCAGGAATGCGTCGCACTCCTCGATCTGGATGGCGATCTGCCGGAGTCGCTTGTCGCGAATGGAGCGCGCACGGCCCTTGTCCTCGGTCAGGGCGTCTTCCGCCCCCACGAAGTTCCCCCGGGCCGACTCCAGACTGTCCCGGACCTCAAACAGATACTGCTGCCGACTGTCCAGCAACTCGTCATAGGTGTCCTCCGACGCCACGAGAAGCCGGTTCACCTCGCCGCGCTCGTCCTCCAGCATCTGCTGTCTCTCCAGAAGCTGCTCCAGGCGGCTCTTGGAGATCTCCAGCGTTTCGTTCCGGAGGTCCAGTTCCCGCTGGGAGACCAATCCGTCCTTGTAGAGGTTCTCCGCGGAGTCGTATCCCTTGCGAGCCGTCGCGAGGAAGACGCGGGCCTGCTCGACCTCGTGCTGAATCTGGCTCAGCGTCAGGTCGATCCGGTTTCGCCGGGAGTCGTTGTCGAGCTTCTGGCGCGGGGCGTCACGGACCATGGCGTCCCGCTCTTCGAGAAGATTGCGCTCCTGTTGCTCCAGCTTCACAATGGCGCCGCGGGCTCTCTCGTGCGCTCGCAGGACGCTCGGGTCGATCTCCAGCGGGTGCGACTGGATCAGGTCGTACTCTTCCTGCAGGATCTCCCGCCGTCGGCCGTAGGAGGCGACTTCCTCCTCTTGCTCCTTCCGGTAGAAGGTGACCAGCGCGTCGCCCTCATGGACTCTCGAACGATGGTCGGGGAACATCGGCATATAGCCGGGCCGCGGCATCACGGAGAAGAGGTTGTCGCCGAAGAGAAGCCCCTGGGAGTCGAGGACTCGCCTCCCCGATGTTTCGTGGACGATTCCCACCACGGCGATGAGGAGACAAACCCAGATGAGGGCCGTCAGTGGGGCCCGGCCGGGCGCGGACTCCTGGTCGAGGTCGCGGGCCTTGCCGCGCCGCGAAAGAATGACACGGAGGGCGTAACTCAACGCGAACAGAATGATCCCTGAAATGGCCCCGACGACGACCACGGTCAAGAGACTGGTGGACCCACCGCCCAAGGGAGAACCGGTGGCCAGATTCAGGTTATTCAGCATGGTACTCCCGCCTTGCGTCTGCAATCAGGCACGCATCAGGTGCAACTCGGCCCCCGTGCTCCTTGAAACCTTCAGCCCTTCCGCCACAGTCGGACAGTAATACTAGCACACCGCGACATCTGAACGGGAGAAACTTGCTGGTATCAAACAAGTTGATTCGTCCTCCCTCGTCTGGCGATGTTGGTCGCCGGTGGTGATTCGTCGCGCTTCGCGGTGGCTTCTGATGCCTGCCGCGCTCTCCCCGGTGAATCCGCTGGACTGTTCGGGGATTGTGGCACTTCGTCCGGCCTTGCCTCCGTTCGGGTCTTGCTTCCGTGGCCTCGCGGGTTTCGCGCGGCTTCCCGACTACTCTTCGGCAGGAACGGGGGCACTCTTCAATCTTCTGTGGAACTTCGGTCAGGAAATCCCGGGATTGGGGGTTGCATTGGCGGAACGGGCGGAGGATTCTGGCGTTTTCAGTCCCGAACGCGTTCCCTGAACCATGGGAGGAATGAGTGGTGAAGGAACTGTCCCATCTGGATCGACAGGGTCGCTCCCGCATGGTGGATGTCTCGGAGAAGGAGGTGTCCCGGCGGACGGCGGTCGCAGAGGGCTGTCTGGAGGCTTCCACCGAGACGCTCCATCTTGTGACCACGGGTTCCCTCCCGAAAGGGGACTTCGGTCCGGTTGTCCAGCTGGCGGGCATTGCGGGGGCCAAACGCGCGTCCGAACTCATTCCGCTTTGCCATCCGTTACCCATCGACTTCGTGCAGGTGTCTGTTGAGCCGGATCCTGCCGAAGGGCGGGTGCGCGTGACGGCGACCGTCACGGCTACAGCACGGACGGGGATCGAAATGGAGGCACTGGCCGCGGTCTCGGCGGGGCTTCTCGCGGCGTGGGACATGCTGAAGGCGGTGGACCGGGACCTGCGAATCACAGGGGTCCGCCTGTTGGAGAAGCGGGGCGGGCGGTCCGGAGACTGGAAGGCGAACGCCGGATGACGGCCGATGGCGTGATGCGGGCGGCGGTGGTTACGGTCAGCGACCGGGCGGCGAGCGGCGAGCGCGAGGACGCGAGCGGTCCGGCCCTTCGAGCGGCGCTGGAAGCGGGCGACTGGGAAGTGATCTCCGCGGAAATCGTGCCGGACGAGGCCACCGAACTGGTGGCCGTATTGCGCCGCCTGGCCGACGAAGCGCGCGTGCCGCTGGTTCTGACCACGGGCGGGACAGGCCTCGGACCTCGGGACATCACCCCGGAGGCCACGCGATTGGTCCTGGACCGTGAGGCGCCGGGACTCGCGGAAGAAGCGCGCCGCGTGTCACGAGAGAAGACCCCGTTTGCCGTGCTGTCCCGTGGGGTGGCGGGAACCCGGGGGTCTTCGCTGATCGTGAATCTTCCCGGGAGCCCCCGGGCTGTCGTGGAGGTCTTTGCCGCGCTGGCCCCCGTCCTCCCGCACGCGGTACGAGTGCTTGTGGAGGACACGAAGGAGCATCCCTCGCCGTGAGTGGCCCCTTTGTGGACGGATTCGCGCGAGCTGTCCGCGCGCTTGCGGATGCGAAGTCCGTGGCGGCCTTCACCGGAGCGGGGGTCTCCGCGGAGAGCGGCGTCCCCACATTTCGCGGCGCGGACGGTCTCTGGGAAGGGCACTCCATTGAAGAGGTTGCGACGCCGGAGGCGTTCCACCGTGACCCCGTTCTTGTCTGGAGATTCTATGAGGAGCGCCGGAAGAGGATGGGTTCCGTCGAACCCAATGCCGGGCATGCGGCCCTGCCAAGACTGGAGAAGCTCCTGGGCGAAGTCCCCGTGATCACACAGAACATCGACGGGCTGCACGCTTCCGCGGGGTCGACGCGAGTGATTGAACTGCACGGGAGCCTCTGGCGAGCGCGATGCGCGGCCGGGTGTGGGCGCGTGGAGGATCCGTTTCCGTATCCATCGCCGCAGGTTCCGCCCCTGTGCGACTGCGGGGGGATGCTGCGGCCGGAGGTTGTCTGGTTTCGCGAGGCGCTTCCGGAGGACGCCGTGCGCGATGCCCTGGCTGCCGCCGAGGCGTGCGAGGTGATGCTGGTGATCGGAACCTCCGGCGTGGTCTGGCCCGCTGCCGGGATTCCCGGTCTTGCGCGGGAAGCGGGAGCCTTCACCATCGAGATCAATCCCACACGCAGTGAACTCACTGCGGAGATGGATGTGTCTCTTCGCGGGCCGTCCGCCGTCCTGTTGCCTGAACTGGTGGAGGCCGTCACGCGGGCACGGGGCGACGCCGGGCCGAAGTCTCCGTGAGCCTCCCCGGCGGATCTCTGGATTTCCTGGAGCCGTGGACCCCTGTACTTGGGGGGCTGGCTCTGTTGCTGGGGGTTCTTGCGTTCCGGCTTTACCGGCGTCCCGAGCCGGAGGTTTCGCCACCGACGGCACTCTTGCTCGGCAGCCTGCGGGCGGCGTCACTCGTTCTGATTGTCCTCCTGCTTCTGGCGCCCGTGCTTTCCCGGGAGACTCGCCGGGAGGTTCCGCCCGGGATTGTGGTGCTTCTCGATGCGTCGGCGTCGATGTCGCTTCCGTTCCCGCGCGCGGAGGAGGAGGGGGCATCCCCGACGCCCCCCCCCACGCGTGCCGATCGTGTGGCGGAAGCACTGGCGGGTCCGATTCGCGACCTTCGCGGAATGGGGCGCGTGGAGCTTCTGCGCTTCGGGGGAGAAGTCGTCCCGGCGGACCCTGACGATCTCCCGGCGGCCGTCACCCCTTCGCTTGACCGGACGGACCCGGCGCACGCGCTGGCGGAACTGGCGGGAGCGCGTCGTCACGCGCTCTCAGCGGTGGTGCTGGTGAGTGATGGCGTGCGAACCGCGGGGGCGGACCCGGTGGAAGAGGCTGCGCGGCTGGGTGTCCCGGTGATCGCGGTGGGGGTCGGAGACCGCGGCGGCGTGGCGGATGTGTCGATCGCGGGGGTTTCAGCTTCGCCGGTGGCGTACCTGGACAATCGCGTTCCGATCTCCGCGAGGATTCGGTCTACCGGTGGCGAAGCGCGGGAGATGGTCGTGTTTCTGTCGGAAGGCGAAGTCGTGCTGGACTCGGTGCGGGTGGGCATTCCCGAGGGCGGCGCGTTGACGGAGGTCAAACTGCACTACGAGCCGCATCGGGAGGGGTTGCACCGGTATCGAGTGTGGACCCCGGAGCAGGCCGCCGAAATCTCCACGGAGAATAACGAGCATCCGTTTGCCGTCCGGGTTCTTGCCGAGAAGATCCGCGTCCTTCTGGTGGCCGGGCGTCCCGGCTTCGACACCACTTTCCTGAAGCGTGCACTGGAGGCGGATGTGTCCCTTTCCGTGGACACGATCATTCTCTCGCTGCGGGAACTGGGGGGCGTGTGGGGTGGAGACGCGGCCGCATTTCCCGCCGAAGACCGGGATCTGGCGCAGCTTGACCTGGTGGTGCTGGCGGATGTGCGCCGGGACGACCTCTCCGCCCGGGAGTTCCGGATGCTCCGGCGGTTTGTGGAGGAACGCGGGGGGGCGCTGGCGCTGGCCGGCCCGCCTGAAGCGTTCGACCTGAAGGGTACCGCGCTGGTCGAGTTGCTTCCGGTGGACACGGGGCCGCGGCTTCGCGCGTGGGAAGGGCAGATCTTCCCCAGGCTGACCCCGTCCGGGGCGACGCACCCCGTGACACAGCTTCTTCCCGACCCGGCAGGCAATGAACGCCGCTGGAGCGGGTTGCCGCCGATTGCCTCCGCGCCGGTGTTCGACGCGGTGCATCCGGGTGGCCGCGTTCTCGTGCGCGGCGAGGTGGACGGGGTCGCCCGCCGCGAGCTCCCGCTCATCGTCGCGGGGCGAACTGCGGGAGGCCGCGTTCTTCTTCTCTGCGGAGCGCCGTACTGGAAGTGGGATCTGGCTTCGTGGGGGCTGGGTCGACCGGGAGACTCCTTTCGGCGGCTCGTGTCGCGGGGTGTGAGGTGGCTCGTGGCCCGGGATGATCTCCGGCAGGTGTCCGTGCGCCCCGCGAAGAACCTGTTCGACGGGGCCGAAGAAGTGGTGCTGGAGGGTCGCGTGTTCGACGACGATTTCCGCCCGGTCGCCGGTGCGGATGTGCGTTCTACCATTCGCGGGCCGGTGGGCGGGGCGGGTTCTCGATCGCGGGAGGTTGCCCTCGTGGATCAGGGCAACGGCCGTTACCATGTGTCGACCACCGGACTTCCCCCGGGGGATTATGTGATCGAGAGTCGGGCGCGGCTTGGTGAGGTGACGCTGGGGACCGATGAAGCGGAAATGACCGTCACGCCGTTCCGTCTGGAACTTGTGAATCCCGGGCCCGACCCCGAACTTCTGCGCGAGGTCGCGCGCGCGAGCGGCGGCGCGTTCATTCCGCTGACGGAGGCGAGCCGGATTCCGTCGCTGGTGAATGTGACACCGGTCGTGGAGCGTACCATTCGCGAGCTGCCGTTCCGGGAAAGCCCGGTGCTGTTTGCGGTGCTGGTCGGCCTGCTCGGGCTGGAGTGGGGAATCCGAAAGCGAAGGGGGCTGCCATGAGACGGGAAGGAGCGGTGGCGGCGCTGGCGTTTGCGGGGCTTGCCGTTGCGTTCTTCCCGGAGGCGTCTTCGGGTGCGGGCGCGTTCTTTCACTACGACACCTGGCTCCAGAACCTGACCTTCCGGGCGTGGTGGTTTGCGCAACTGGGGCAGGGGCACTTCGCCACCTGGTGCCCGGGAATGCTGAGCGGTTTTCCGCTCTTCGCGGAGACGCAGACCGGGCCGCTCTACCCGCCGACCTTCCTTCTGTTCAGCACGCTGCCCGCGACGGTCGCTTTCGGGTGGAGTGTCGTGCTGCACTTTGCGTTCGCCGGTCTGGGGGTCTATCTCCTTCTGCGGCGACTCGGTGCGGGGCGTGCCGGGGCGGCCGTGGCGGGGGTCGCGTTTCAGTTCTCGGGCTTCCTTGTGACGCATGTCGTTCACTTCAACCTGCTGACCGGGGCGGCCTGGATGCCGTGGGCGCTCCGCTTCGCGTTGGATGCGTGGCGGGGGAACGGGCGTTCGGCCGCACTTCTGGCGGGGGCCGTGGCGTGCCTGCTCCTGGGCGCGCATCCGTACGCGACGCTCCAGACGCTCCTTCTTCTGGGGCTTGCCCTGCTGGTGGTGTCCCGGGGGGCGCTTGCGCCGCTTCTCGGGGGGGGCGCGGTTCTGACGGGGGCGGTCTGTCTGGGCGCGGCGGTCGCCGCGGTGCAGGTGCTGCCGACGGCGGACTTTCTGCCGCAGACCGCACGCGGGGACGGGGTGGATCGGGCGTTCCTCACCTTTGGGTCGTTCCCGCCGTGGAGCATCGCGGGGCTGGTGAACCCGGATGCAGGCGGCACACCGGTGGACGGCACCTTCTTCGCGGGGCGGGACTGGAGTCACTTTGCGGAAACGGCCGCCTATGCGGGGATTGGGACGCTTGCGCTGGCCGGGGCGGCGCTCGTCCTGGTGCGCGGACGGTTGGCGGGGCTGTTCGCGGGGGGGCTGGCCGCGTCGTTCGTGCTGATGCTGGGGAAGTTCACGCCCGCCTACGATCTCCTGTCGTATCTGCCCCTCTTCCGCTCGACGCGACTCCCCGGGAGGTTCGCCCTGCCGTTCACTCTCTGTCTGGCGGTGCTGGCGGGACTGGGTCTGGACGCACTTCTTCGGGAGGCGTCCCCCGCGCGGCGGCGGCGCGCGCTGGGGGTCGGGGCACTGATTGTGGTGGCGCTGGCCGGATTCGCCTGGGTCGAAGGTGCCCCCGCTCGCGCCCCGGACTCCGCGCTTCTCGCGACAGGTCGACAGTGGGCCGGGCGTGTCGCGGAAATCGCCGTGGCGGCCGATCACTCCGCCATGCGAATGGTCGGTTTCGTGGGGCTTGCACTGGCATCTCTGGTGCCGCTGGCTCTGCGGAAGCGGCCGAGCGCGTGGGCCGGGTGGCTTCCCGCGGGAGTGCTGCTGGTGGATCTGTTCGCCTGGGGGGGTTCGTTCAATCCCGTGATCGACCCGGCCGCAATCCGCGCCGCGCCGCCCGTGGTGTCGGCGCTTCCCCGGACCGCGCCCCGTCCGCGCGTGTTCCGTCAAGGGGTGGCGGAGTACTGGGAGCGCGCCGCCGGGATGCCGCGCGCGGATCTCTTCACGCCGGGATGGGACGGGCACGAGAGCGAATACGCGACGGGCGCATGGGGCCTTCCGCCGAACTCGCAACTGCTCTATGGCGTGGACTCCGGCGAGGGCTTCACTTCGCTCATCCCCCGGCAGTGGCTGGAGTGGATGGGAACGCCCACTGCGCCGGGCGCCACGCCCCGGCCCGACCTCAGCGAAGCGCAGGCGGACCTTCTCGCGCTCGATGCGGTGATCTCCAGCGGGTCGCCGATCGCGGGGGAGGGGTGGGAACCGGTAGAGACGCCGGGGGGGCTTTGGGTGTCGCGCAATCGGGATCCGCTGCCCCGCGTCCGGCTGGCGACCTCCTGGACAACGCGGTCGCGCGAGGATGTGCTGCAGCGCGTGCGGTCGGCGGATCACGACCCGCGCACGGCGGTCCTTCTGGAGGCACCGCCACCCGGCCTGCCCCCGGAGTCCGCCGGAAAAGGAACGGATCGCCCGCTTGCCGCGCGAGAGACGGGCCCGGGTCGGTGGGAGGTGGAAGTGCCGGCGGGAAGTGGTGGGATGGTCGTGCTCGCCGAGTCGTGGGATCCGGGTTGGCGCGTGGAAGACGCCGCTGGCGATCCGGTTCCGGCGTTCCGCGCGGATGGACTCTTTCTGGCGTTTCCCGCGCCGGAGAGCGGGGGGGGGGTCTCCGTCCGGCACCTCCCGCGAACGCTTCCGTGGGGTGCCGGAATCTCCGTGGTGGCGGCGCTTCTCCTGGCGCTTCTCCTGGCGCGTGGATTCCCCGGGCGGCTCCCGGGTCTCCCGATTCCCGACGACTCCGCCTCCGCTCCCCGTGGCCGGTGGGTGGCGCTTGGCGTGGCGGCACTTCTGGTGGCGGCATCGGGCGTGGCGGACCGGGGGGGGTGGCGCGCTGAGCGGGCTGAGACCTCTCTGGAGGGGGCGGCGGTCCGGTCGTGGGCGGCGGAGGCACACGCGGCTTTTCGCGCGGGGGTCCTCCCGCAGGCGGCGAAACTCCTGGACGCGGCCCTCGCCCGGCGGCCCGACGATGCCTCTCTCCGATATCGCCGGGGGCTGGTGGCGCGCTCCGCGGGTGATGAACCGGTCGCCCGGGCCGCCTTCCGCGCGGCCCTCGCGCTGGATCCGGAACTGACGGCCGCCCGCGACGCGCTTCAACAGGCTCCCGCAAGCGGCATTCAGGACCGCTGACTTCGGCCTTCCGGGCGCGGTTGCGTGTGCTCCGGAGGGGGGGCACTCCTTGCGCTCCGGCCTTCCGGGCGCTCTCCGGCGAGCGCGTCTCGGGCCTCCGGATTCCTGGTGGCACGAATAGAAAGATTCGCGTAACCTCTCTCATCCTGCCGGGAAGTGGCCGGAATGTGCCCTGTACAGAAATGGGTGTGGCCCCTTGCATTCTGGCGGGAGTGTGTTCACATAGAGTGTGGACTGGCGTAATGGAGTTGTAAGCACTATTGCCAATGACCCCCGGGCCCCGAAGTCTGGTTCGGGACAGTGCCCCATGCATCTCGGAGAGGATTGATGAACGACAAGAAGCTTGCGGAGATTATTGAGAATGCGGACTTCAAGGTGCTCCAGCGACTGGTTGCGAAGCGCCGCGCCGCCGAGGAGAAACGGCTCAACGCCCTTCTGATTCAGCAGCGTGACCTGAAGTTCGAACTGAAGAAGCTGGAGCGTCAGCTGGACAAGGCGAAGGACGGTCGCGGCCCGCTGTCGAAAGCGCGGAAGTCGAACGCCCGACGGCTGAACGACATCACGCTGGGCGACGCCATCGTCAAGGTGATGGAGCGCCGCACCAAACCCATGCACTACAAGGAACTCTCGCGGCAACTTGTGGAGCGGGATCTCTACCGCACGCGGAGCCAGAACCTGCTGTCCACGGTGGCCGTCACGCTCACGCGCGATGGCCGGTTCAAGAAAACCGAGGCGGGCATGTACGCGTTGAAGGCTTCGGCGCGGCGGCGGTAGTTCGGCCCCCAGCGGCTATCGACCACACGGAGCGGTCAGTCGCCGCCCCCGAGGTCCTTTCGGGCGCGTTCCAGTGCGTCTTCGCGCGTCCGGATCTTCCCCTCCAGTTGGAGGTCCTCCAGTTTCCGAAGTTCCGCCCCGAGATCCGGTCCCGGGTCGTACCCCAGATCCATGAGGTCGTTTCCGGTCACAAGCGGAGCGGGCCGAAGATCCTCCACCGGCAGTTCGGCAAGTCGATCGCGAATGTACTCCCAGTGGTCCATGTCCCGGTGGCTGGAGAGGCAGTCCACGCGGTGGAGCTCCAGGTGGTCCCTGAATCCCGGGGTCCGGAGGAAGCGCTTGAGCGTGGACTCCCGCATCTTCCGAACATCGGCGAACTTCATGTGCTGGTCGACCAGGTCCACGATCGTCTCCCGCGAGGCATTGGAGAAGCGGAGGCGGCGGCACAGGGCATCGGTCATCTGCGACCCGACGCGGGCATGTCGCGGGAAGCGAATCCGATCAGGCCCGTGCTGCATGGTCGGCGGCTTGCCGATATCGTGAAAGAGCGCGGCGAAGGCCAGTTCCACCGACGGCGAGTCCATGTGCTCGAACAAGAGGAGCGTGTGCGTGAGGACATCGCCCTCCGGGTGGAACTCCGGCGGTTGCTCCACGCCGTCCATCGCGGCGACTTCGGGCAGGAGCACGCGGAGAAGCCCGGTCTCGTGGAGAAGGCGCAGAGCCTTCCCGGGGGCGGGGCCGACGAGCATGCGCGTAAGTTCGTCGCGCGTTCGCTCGGGGGCGACGCGTTCTGACCGGGGCGCCATGTCCCGGATGGCCGCGCGGGTTTCCGGGTCGATCGCAAAGCCGAGTTGCGCCGCGAAGCGAATCGCGCGGAGCATACGGAGGTGGTCTTCGCGAAAGCGCGTGGCGGGGTCGCCGATGGCACGCAGCATTCCGGCTTCGAGATCCTCCCTTCCGCCGACGAAATCGAGCACCTCGTCCGTCTCCGGGTCCAGGAAAAGGCCGTTCACGGTGAAGTCCCTGCGGAGGGCATCTTCGCGCTCGTCGGTGAAATGCACGGAACTGGGGTGTCGCCCGTCGAGGTAGGGTCCTTCGCTGCGGAAGGTGGCCACTTCCACGCACTCGCCCCGGTGCGTCACCAGCACCACCCCGAATGCGGCGCCGACTTCCCGGGAGTCCGGGAAGAGCGCGGAGACTTCCTCCGGGCGGGCCGAGGTGGCGATATCCACATCGTGCGGCGGCCTGCCGAGGAGAAGGTCGCGCACGGCTCCCCCCGCGATCAACGCCCGGTGGCCGGCCCCTGACAGGCGCTTCGCGATGGCTCGTGCCGGGTCGAGCTTGCCATGGTCTTCCAGGGTGCACCTCCGACGCGGAGCATAGCCTCCCGAAGAGGTCGCGGGAAGGGTGGCGTGGGAGTGGGCTGCGTCAGGGAGACGCGGCTCCTTCCGTCCATGGCAGGCAGTCCACTTCGAATGACCGGTATCCTGAAAAGCGAAGCCGCGTGGGCGAATCCCCCGCATCTCCGGGGACGCCGGTGATCCACTGCCGCCCCATCTTCGGGTTCGAGGTCACCGTGTAACCGGCTGTTTCCGCGGCGAAGAGGACTTCCATGCCGGGAGCCTCCATCGGGCGAAACCAGGCGGGCATCCACGCGACCGCCGCAACCGGATGCTCACGGACGAAGGATTCCCCTTCGCGGAGAATGCCCGGGGTGTTGAGTCCGAGAAGGTCGACGGTGGGCCGTTCGGAGAAGTAGCGAATCGCGCCCGCATCCGAGGCGGCGACCCATCGGCCGTCGGGGATGTGACGGTGGAGCCACTCACCCAGCGAGCGCTGCACCTCGTGGATGTTGCGGGTGTCGTGGTGCAGGTGGAGGCTTTCGGTTCGGAGAGTGGTGACCGAGCCAAGGGCGGCCAGGGCGACCAGAACCGCGAGCGGCGCTTGAGGTTTGCGGATGCGTCTCCCGAGTGCGTCCGCACCGATCGCCACGCCTGTCAGCAGGAGTGGAACGGCGGGGAGCAGGTAGCGGCGATGGTAGAAGGCAGCGGGATCGACCGGGTCGATGAGTGCGAGATTGGCCAGAAGGAAGGCGACGCCCGCGGCCAGGGGAAGCGCGGCATCCGTTCGGGATGGGCCGCCGTTGCGGCGGGGGAGCGCGACCCCGACGAGAGCCAACCACCCGATGCCGCCGGCAAAGGGGAGCGTACCGATCACAATATCGCGGAAACCCCGGAGCGTGCGCCCCGGGAGTTCGGCGAGGAGCGCGGAGGCCTTGGCGTGGTAGGTCGCGGGGAGGGCGGTGCCGTCCACGCGGAGGTTCCACGCCATGAGCGCGGCTCCGGCGATCAGCGGCGGGAGTGCGAGGCGGGCGAGGTTCTTCGCGCGGGATTCGTCGCGCTGGAGTGACGCGTGCAGGAGGAGGACGGCCAGGACCGCTGCGGACTCCGGTCGTGCGAGACCGGCGAGTGCCGCGAGGATGCCCGCGCGCAGGAAACGATTCTCCAGGACCGCGCGGACCGTCGCGAGGAGCAGGAGCGCGCAGAGCATTACTTCCATTCCCGAAAACGCCGCGACGGCATAGGCGGACGAAAGCGCGGTGAGCGCTCCCGCGGTTGGGCCGGCCCAGCGGCCCGGGGAGATCCGGGCGGCCAGGAGCGAGGCCTCGCGGATGCCGAGAAGGTGGAGCGAAGCGCCTGCCAGGAGCACCGCCGCGACGCGTGCCTCCAGCGCGAATCCTGCCCGATGCACGAGGGCCAGGACGGCCGCCCATGCGGGCGAAGTGCAACCGGTGGACGGGATGCCGGGGTTGTAGGAGAGGAAGCCGTCGGTCGCAAGGCCGCGCCCGTACACCATGTGGATCCATGCGTCGTCGAGGCGGAACCCGAGCGGCCCGGGATGGGCTGCCCTACCCGCGAACCAGAGCGCGGCAAGCACCACGGTACCGAGCGCCGTCGCGTACAGCGCCATCCGCCCGGAGGATTCGCTTTGTGTTCTTGCCGTCGCCGGACGCATTCGCGCTCCCTTTTTCGGTCGCGGGATCATACCGCAAGATGCGGTGCTTGACCGTCGGTCGTCCCCATTCTATGGTGCCGTGGATCGGGTCAGCAGCCTCCGCCGCTCACCCCGCGCCCGATTTCCATGGCACTGCCGGCGTCCGTGCGCAGTCCCCTCGCGGGTCCGGGAGGTCACCAGGGACAGGAAGGCGGAAGCCCTGATGAGGGGAGGACCCCGCGTTCGGGGAACTTCATTCCGCAAGAGAATCGTACGCCGCCGCCGGACGAGGTCACGCGTCCGGGATTGCTGGAAAGAGCTGCACCGGAGGATGGTGGGAGCTTCGGAGGCCTCACGGCCGGAACCCACGGCCTCCTGACGGAACAACTGCAGGGAAAGTCGACGCGCCCCGGGCCTTTTGGTTCGGGGCGTCTCTCCCGCCGGTGCTGCGGGTTCCCGTGACGACGCCTGCCTTCGTCGCGAAAGCGCGGCCGATCCTCAACGGGGCTCAAGGCCCCGCCTGCCTTCGTCGCGAAAGCGAATGAGCGGGAATCGTCTGAATGCGTGAAGGGAAGCGATCAGGCCCGGCCCGGGGAGCGCGGGTGAGGGGGTCGATGCGCGTCAGGTGAGTAAGAGCGACTCATCCGGCCCCCGGTACGGGATCCTGTGCTTGCTGGAATCGGACACGCGCCGGGGCGGGTTTTGAATGCCGTCCGGGAATGTGCGGAAGATAGCGGGCGACGGTGGCCATCGCAGCGGAGCGGCCTGGCCCCGGAGAGGGAGGTGCCTCTCTCGGGAGCATAAAATAAGGGGACGAGGAGGCCATTTCCTCGTCCCCTGAACGATTCCCCGAGCAGGCTGTCCGCCGGGATCACCGTGGGGGTTCCGTTCGCTCCCGGTCGTCGGCGACACACCTCCGCGCGCCAACCGTTGGGAGAGGGCACCCCCGCTTGCCCAACTTCTACGCAAGGATGGGGCCGATTTGTGTGCCCTCCGCGCAAAGACCGCCTAATCGGTGAAAAATCAACCCCTTGCAGATTCTCGTCCGGTCTCCCGCCACGCCATCTCGGGAGGCGGTGTCCCCGATCCGGGACGCCGCTTGCGAAAGAATGTCCCCGATCCGGGACACTCATCGGACCACAAATAGCAGACGCAGAGGGGTGGACTACCAGACAGGTGTCTGGTAGTGTGGGGTGGGTCCGACAGAGCGAGGGAGAAAACAAAGATGGCCATCGAAAGAATCGAGGAACCCATTGTCGCCCTGGTCCGGTTTGGTGAAGGGGGGATTCGCCCCATGCGCTTCCGGTGGAGAAACCGCGACTTTACGGTCGCCGAGGTGGCCGGCACCTGGATCAAACGGGTGGGAGAGGATCGCGTGCATTTCTTTTCTCTCGGGGTGGGCACACAGGACTACTACGAGATCAGCTATGAGCCAAGAACCAGCCGGTGGAAACTCATGAACATCTATCTCGAAGGATGACGCCCCTTTCTCCCCGGGAAGAGGAAATCCTCCGGCTTCGGATTGCTCATGTGGATATGGATGCGTTCTTTGCGTCGGTCGAAGAAAAAATGAGGCCTCCGCTTTCCAAAGTCCCGCTGGCGGTGGGAGGGGAACCGGGAAGCCGGGGAGTCGTGTCGACGGCCAATTACCGGGCACGGGGTTTCGGTGTGGGGTCGGGGATGCCCCTGGGGCGTGCCATGGGGTTGTGTCCGGGGCTTGTGAGGGTGCCGACGGATGGAGCGAAGTACCGCCACTTTTCTCTGGCGGTACTGAAGATTCTGGATCGATTTACTCCGTGGGTGGAACCGGCATCGGTCGATGAGGCCTTTCTGGATTTCAACGGACTGGAGCGTCGATGGCCGGATCTCCGGGAAGCGGCCCGGAAGATCCAGGAATGTATTGCCACCGAAGTCGGGGTGACGGCATCGGTCGGAGTGGGACCGGGGAAAATGATCGCCAAGATCGCATCCGGTCTCAACAAACCCGCCGGGGTCACGGTGCTGACGAGGAGCGGCTTTCGGAGTCTCGTGGGGGAAATGCCGGTGGGGAAGTTGTGGGGAGTCGGAGAGAAAACAGAGGCCGCTCTTCACAGAATGGGCATCGTGCGGGTGAAGGACCTGGCGGCAGCAGATCCCTCATTGCTGGCGGATCGCCTGGGAGAAGCGGGTCTGTGGCTGGGTCGCTCGGCACGCGGGGAACTGGAAGCGGAAGTCGTCCCCTATTTCGAGCAGGTCCCGGAGAAATCGATGGGACACGAGGTGACCCCGGCGGAAGACATGGCGGATCCTGCGGAGGTGCGCGGAGTTCTCAGGTCTCTGTCGGAAAAGGTGTCACGCAGACTTCGCAAGAAGGGCAGATCGGGAAGAACGATCACACTGAAGATTCGCTTCCCGGATTTCAAGACCATCACCCGCAATCGCACGCTGGACTTTCCCACGGATGACGGCCGTAAGATCTCCGGCATTGCCCACAACCTCTGGGACTCCGCCGGTTCCCTTCCGGTGCGTCTGCTCGGGGTGTCGGTGTCCGGACTGGAGGAGGGTTCTTCGGGAAGACAGGAGGAGCTGTTTGAAAACGCTCAGGAGAGGGAATCCCTGCTTCAGGCGGTGGACGGAATCAGGGATCGCTGGGGAGAAAGAGTGATCGGGTTCGGGGGGCGTCGTTGAAAGAGGGCACCGGATCACCTTTGCGGAGGGTGCCCGTCGGACTTCTCCTAGAACAGCGTGTAGATCAGCGGGGACAGCGGCGTGGCCATCAGAATCATGAACCCGCCCAGAAGAACCGCCGCCAGAATGATGGGTGTCAGCCACCACTTCTTGTTCTCCCGAAGCAGGCCCCAGAACTCACTCAGCATTCCCCGGGGCTTTCCACCGGCCTGTTCGGCGAACCGGCGAGCCTTTGCGCTTTGGTCGGGCTTCATTTCGGTCACGCTCGCACCTTGTCAGAACTGTCGCAGGTACCGGGAGGAATCTCCGGCCACTTTCCGCTTCTGCCAGAATGAAGGGGCATCGGGGTCCTTCCGCCGACAAAGCGGATCATACCTCCCGATTCGCATCAGAAGCCCGATTGGCATCATAATCGCGAAGTATAGCACGACCAACACGAGGTGAGAGATCGTCCACCCCAGCGGGAAGAAGAGCCTCATCCACCCCAGGTAGATTGGGACTCGGAGCCTGTCTACCGCGAAATAACCCGCCGTGACCACGCCTCCCGCATACCACATCGCCGCTCCCGCAGTCGGGGCATCGAACCGGAAGCGTGCCACTGCGCCAATCACTCCGAAGAACACGAGGAGGATAACCCCGAACCAGAGGAGATCGCGTCGCGAAGGCTGCCGGTTGAGTTCAATCATGCTCACGGGTGCCCCCCGGTCCTGTCGTCTTCGGGCCGCTTCCCGATCATGACGAAAAACCCGCCCTCCTTCTGCCCCGGCGCGACGATCTGCGTGGCCTGCACGAGGAACCGGTCGAGTGCCGTTCCCGGCGACTGGGGTTCGAAGAGGTGCCCGCCCCCGAGTCCATCATCCTCCAGTCGCATGGCGGGCACGCCCCGCACGAAGTCGATTCCGGTGCGCTCAAACCAACCCAGCACTTCCCCGAAGGTATGCAGCGACTCATGCGGGTTGCGGTACTGATCCTCAAACCAGGTGCGGGCCTTTTCGCTCTCCGCTCCTCCTGCGCGGAGGATCGGATCGATCCACCGGGCGCGGCCGCCTGTGACACGGAAGAACTGGCGGCGCAGGTTGGTGAACAGCCGCCCGGTTCGGTTGTACAGACCGATCACGATGTGTCCTCCCGGCTTCACGAGTTCCGAAAGCCCCGCGAAACCGGCAAACGGGTCCGCGGTGTGATGCAGGACTCCCGTGCAGATCACGACATCGAAACTCCGTGGTTTTGCGGCGGGACGGAACAGGTTCATCTGGATGAACCGCACGCGGTCGAGATCGTGTTCGCGCCGGAAGCGTTCTCCGAGCCGCAGCGAGTTCAGACACAGGTCCGTTGCGATCACATGCCGACAGGACATCCCGAGGAAGTTCGCCAACTGTCCCGTCCCGCATCCGGCTTCCAGTACCGTGGCATTGTGGGGGATCGTCTCGTCGAGACGGCGTGCGTAAAGACCCCGGCGCGACTTCTCGATCAGCGAACGAACGGAGTCGAACTCGTCATAGTTCGGGAACGGGGTCTCTTCGTAGAAGGACCGGATGCGATCCGTGATGTCATCGGAATCGCCGTAGTTTTCATGCGGATGAAAGAGACGCGGGATGTTCCCTTCACAGGCGAACGCGTGATTGCAGGCTTCGCAGACAAGGTTCCCGTCGCGAGGCATGAGTCGCGCTCCGCAGCACGGACTCGCCAGCGCGTCCGCGAGCGCGGAATCCACCAACGGGCCCGCGGTGGGCTGCGCTTGTTTGCGCAGCAGGAAGTTCCCCATGCACAGCACATCGATCCCGGAAGACATGAAGGTGTCATACGCGTCCGCGGGGGATCGCACAATCGGTTCCCACCCGAGGTTGAAGCTCGTATTCACCAGAACAGGGCAGTCCGTCCTTGCGTGAAATGCGCGAAGAAGCCGGTGCAGGAGCGGGAAGCGTTCCGCATCCACGGTCTGCACGCGAGCGGAGCCGTTCACATGCGTGACAGCCGGGATGACCGACCGCCGCTGCTGAAGAAGGTCCAGTCCCTCGGCGTCCGGATCTTCCGGTGGCACACACTTGTCTTCCGCTACGGGGGCGACCAGAAGCATGTACGGACTCTCCTGATCGGGACGCATCTCGAAGTACTCGGAGGCGTGTTCCCGGAGCACGATGGGGGCGAAGGGGCGGAAGCCCTCGCGGAACTTCACCTTCCGGTTGATCACCGACTGCATGCGCGGGTCTCTGGCGTCGCCGAGAATGCTCCGGCAACCCAGCGCGCGCGGCCCGAACTCCATGCGCCCCTGAAACCAGCCGACCACCTTTCCATCGGCAAGTGAGGCCGCCACCTCTTCGCAGAGAACGGTCTTGTCGTCCACACGCTCATAGCGTGCCCCGACGCTCTCCAGAAAGTCCTCGATCTCCGTATCGTCAAAGGACTCGCCCAGAAGCGATCCGGACTGCGCATCCCCGGCTTCCGGCACCCGTTCATTGTCGAGAAGTTGATGCCACACGAGAAGCGCCACCCCGAGCGCGCCGCCCGCGTCCCCCGCGGCAGGTTGAATCCAGACATTCTCGAACGGGCCCTCTCGCAGGATGCGCCCGTTTCCCACGCAGTTCAGCGCAACGCCTCCGGCAAGGCACAGGTTCTGCTGTCCGGTCTCTTTGTGCACATGGGCCGCGGCACGCAGCATGATCCACTCGATGACCTGCTGGATGGATGCGGCAATGTCCATGTCGCGCTGCGTGAGTGGCGACTCCGGTCTCCGGGCCGGGCCGCCCAGGAGTTGCTCGAACTTCGCCGAGATCATCATGTGCCCGTGACAGTAGTTGAAGTACCGCATGTCGAGCCGGAACGAACCGTCGTCCTTCAGATCCACCATTCGTTCCAGAATGAGGTCCGCGTAGCGGGGTTCCCCGTACGGCGCGAGCCCCATGAGTTTGTACTCGCCGCTGTTGACCGCAAAGCCCGCGTATTGCGTGAACGCGGAATACAGGAGCCCCGGCGAATGCGGGAACCGCTGCTCGTGCGTCAACTCGATCCGGTTCCCGTGCCCGACGCCCCAGGTGGCGGTGGCCCATTCCCCGACCCCGTCGAGCGTCAGTATGGCCGCGTCTTCAAACGGCGACGGGAAGAACGCGCTGGCCGCGTGGGATTCGTGGTGTTCCGCAAAGACGAAACTCTTGCCGTACTGGTTTCCGAGGCCGCGGTTCATCTCGCGAGGAAGGCGGAGCTTCACCTTCATCCAGAGGGGAAGCGCCTTCGCGAAAGCCCGGAACCCGGCCGGTGCGTACGCGAGGTGTGTTTCCAGCAGGCGGTCGAACTTCTGATACGGCTTGTCGTAAAAGCCGACGAAGTCGAGATCCTGCGCGGCGATCCCCGCCTGCTTCAGGCAGGACTCCACCGCTTGCGTCGGAAATCGGTCGTCATGTTTGACGCGGGAGAAGCGTTCCTCCTGCGCGGCGGCCACGACCTTTCCGTCCACGACGAGCGCGGCGGCCGCGTCATGGTAGAACGCCGAGATGCCAAGTATTGCCGTCACATGCACTCCCGGGTCGGCTGGATGGAACGCGGGAGTCTAGCCTGCCCCACTTGCCCGACTCCAGACTATAACGGTGAAGCTCCCGCGTTCTTTTCGCTTCGCGCACGGCCGTGGTAGGCTCCCGCCTCTTCCGACCACCCGCGCGAACTCACGGAGACGAGCGTGAAGAGGATCCCATGGGTTGTGAAGTTCGTGGCTGTTCAACTGGCCATCCTTCTCCTCGTGGGCGAAGTGGGTCTTCGTGTTCTTCACTCGCGGAGCGACACGCTTCGCGTGCTTCTCTTCATGCCGTCCATCACCAGCGAGTTTGATGAACTCGACACACTTCCCGACCTCATGAGCCGGACGATCATTGGCTACTCCCCGTATGAACGGCACGCCGGGTTTCTCAGCAACTCCCGGGGTTTCCGGACACCCGAGTATTCCCTGGAGAAGGAGGACGGCACGCGGCGAGTCGTCATCATTGGAGACTCCTTCGCGTTCTCCTGTGCGGGGATTCCATTTGC
Source organism: Gemmatimonadota bacterium (assembly GCA_030747075.1). Classification (NCBI taxonomy): domain Bacteria; kingdom Pseudomonadati; phylum Gemmatimonadota; species Gemmatimonadota bacterium. The sequence continues at coordinate 16,812 of JASLLL010000021.1, read as the reverse complement.
GGAGCACTGGCCACAACTTCTGGAAGCGCGGCTCCAGGACCAGCGCGCGGAGACGGTGGAAGTTCTGACTCTGGCCGCGCCCGGCGTGGGGCCTCTCTTCGAGCGGCGGTTGTGGGAAATAGAGGGTTCGCGGATGGAGCCGGATGTTCTGCTTCTCCAACTGTTCGTGGGCAACGACTTCACCGACCACTACGAAGCGGACTCCGACGAGGCATGGACGGCCGGGCTGGCGCGCAGAAGCTACGCTGTGCGTCTCGTGCGCAACGGGTTGCGGGTTCTCGCTGCGCGAAAGGGGTCTTTGCACGCGGAGAGTTCAAGCACGGCCGAAGGCGAGAGCGCGCGCACCGGAGGCGTGGAGATGCCCGGGTATCGAGAGGAGTACCTGGCCCGCCCGCCGTTCCTTTCCCGCGAGCGTCTCATGCAGGTGGAGTCGCAGCGAGCGCGGTTGTGCGAAGCGTCGCAACACGCGTACTTCGTCGAGATGCTGGCACGCCTGACCGATGTCGTGGGCGACCTCCACGATCAGGTGGAAGCCGCCGGAGTCGAGTTTCGGGTCGTGATCATCCCCGACCGTTTCCAGGTGAATCCGAACGAGAGAGACGAGATTCTGGCGCGTCTGCGCAAGGATGGCCGTCTCTTCGACTGGGAGAAGCCGCAGCGGGGGATTGTGGAGTTCTGCCGCCACGAGGGGATTCCCGTGCTGGACCTGCTGGCGGCATCCCGGGAAGCGGCGCGCACGGAGACTCTCTACGATCCGGGCAATACGCACTGGAATCTCGACGGAAACGCATTTGCCGCTCGCGAGATTGCCGCCTGGCTGGGGTCGTTCCGTGCCAACCCGGAAGCTCCTTGAGGGCTCACCCCTGCTCGCGGTATCATAGGGACCCCCTTGATTCGGGCCGTCCGGCTTCCTCGATTTCCCCCGGCGCGATGTCCCGGAAACCTGCCACCTCGCTACGGAGGTCTGAGCCATGCCGCGCCGTCACTTCTTCTTCGCTTCCGGATTGCTGCTTGCCCTGGTGATGTTCGGCCCCTCGTCCGCGGTTGCGCTGGACACGCACACGGCGCCCGTTCCGGACGCGCCACGCCCGCAGGACGCCTGCGGTTCCTATGTGACGGCCGAGGAAGGGCGGGCCTTTCTCGAAAAGTGGGAAGCGGAAAGCGGGATGCCCGACCGTGTCCTTCCCGCCGGGCCGCACTATGTTTCGATCGCGCCGCACATCGTGCGCCGAACGGACGGGAGCGGCGGCCTTGCGGAGTCGCGCTACGAGGACGCGCTGGCCGATGCGAACGCCGCGTATGCCGCGACGGGGATGGTGTTCTACACGCTGGGCGCGATCGACTACATCGACGACGACGCCTTCTACTCCGGGATCAGCACCCTGGCCGAGATCAACGACCTCCGCACCACCAACACGGTCCCGGACGCGATCAACATCTACTTCACCGAAGTTCTGGCGTACGAGAACGGGAGCCTGTGCGGGATCTCCGCATTCACGACCAGTTCCGTGCAGGCGATCGCGATGCGGAACAGTTGCACGGCGACCGCCACGAACCACTCGACCTTCCCGCACGAGATCGGGCACTACTTCGACCTCTTCCACACCCACGAGCCGTACTTCGGTGACGAACTCGTGGACGGCTCCAACTGCGATGTGGCGGGGGATCTCCTGTGCGACACCCCGGCGGACCCGCGACTGGGGAGCGGAAATGTCACGAACGCATGTGAGTATGTCGGCGGGGAGACGGATGCCAATGGAGACCCCTACGCACCGGACCCCGCGCAGTACATGTCCTACTCGCTGAAGCACTGTCGGGATACCTTCACGCCCGACGGAGAGGCGAAGGCGTTGAGCACGCTTCTGAACGACCGCCCCAACCTGATCTCTCCGCTGACGGGCGTGATCGGGTCCGGGAACGGTGCGCCGGAGGCCGTCGATGGCGCCGGACTCCGTCTGGATGCCCCGCGTCCGAACCCCACCCGGGGCGGCGTTCTCGCCTCCTATGCGCTGGACGCTCCTGCTTTCGTCGAAATCACGGTCCACGACATTCGTGGTGGCCGCGTGGCTTCGCTGCGCGCGGGACTCCAGGCGGCGGGGGAGCACACCCTTCGCTGGAGCGGGCGTGACGCAGGCGGCGCGGAGACGGCCGCGGGAATCTACTTTGTGCGCGTGAAGGCGGCCGGGCGGGAAGCCGTGAGGCGCGTGCATCGCGTCCGATAGGCCGCGCCCTTCCCCGGATCGAAACAGGCGCACAGGGCCTTTCCAGGGACGCTCCGCCGCTTCTTGCAGGAATTGACGCTTCGTTGCGGAAATCAACAATGCGACAAAACCCCCAGCCATATGCTATACTTTTGGCGACCCAGCTTGTGCGCTCCTTCCCTTCGTAGTCCGGGAAGGGGCGACTGCATCGTGCTTTTGCGTCCGGGGGAACCAAATGGCCATGCTTCGCCCAGCGGGGATGTCACTTCTCGCCACGCTCCTCATGGTGGGTCCGGCCCCGTCCGGCACATTCACCGAGGACTTCTCCAGCACTGCGTTCCGGGATCCCGCCTTCACGACGGCGCTCTGGGACACGGCGGCGACGGAAGTGCGACTTCCCGCGTACTCACCCGAGGTCCTGGGGTCGCTCTCCCTGTCCGGGGCCGCGTCCGCCGTCTTTGTCGCGGATGATCGCGCATATGTCACCGACGCCCTCGGGAACCTTGCCGTCGCGGATGTGATCGATCCCGCCGCCCCCGTCCTTCTGGGATCCGTGGGTCTCGGCGGTTCGCCCTCGGCGGTGGTGCTTCGCGGCCCCCACGCGTATGTCGCGACCGGAGCTTCCGGTGTTGTCGTGGTGGATGTGTCCGACGCGTCCCTGCCGTTCGTGGCGGGGAGCATCGCGACGGCGGGTTCCGCGCGCGGGCTGGCCGTGGACGGGCGCCTGCTTTTCGTGGCCGCGGGCAGTGCCGGGTTGGCGCTCTTCGACCTGACCGACCCCGTGGCGGCCGTTGCGTTGGGTTCGCTCTCCACCGGGGGCGACGCGGCAGCCGTTGCCGTCGCCGGAGATCGCGCGTTTGTCGCCGACGGGAGCGGGCTGGTCGTCCTCGACACCGCCGACCCGTCGGCCCCCGTGCTGGTCGCCACGCTGTCCACCCCCGGGGATGCCCGGTCCCTCGCTCTCTCCGGGAATCACGCACTGGTCGCCGATGGAGCGTCCGGCGTGTGTGTGCTCGACATTGCCGATCCCTCGGCGCCCGCGATTCTCGGCACCGCGCCAGTCCCGGGAGACGCGTCTTCCATCGCCGTGTCCGGAGAGGTCGCATGGGTGGCGGCCGGGTCGTCCGGACTTCGCAAAGTGGACTTCTCCGACCCCGTGTTCCCGGCGGTTGTCGACTCGGCGGCGACCTCCGGCAGCGCGGATGCCGTAGTGCTGGCGGGAGGGTGCGCGTTCGTGGCGGACGGAGCGGGGGGGCTCGCCATCGTCGCTGTTCGTGCGCCTGTCCCGCCGATTACGGAAGGGGCGCTCTCCACGACTCGGGCGTTCAATTCCGACATCGCCGGGAACCACGCGTTTGTCGCCGACTGGACCGGCGGCCTTCTCATCGTCGATCTGTCCGATCCCGCCACGCCCACCGTGGTCGGGACGGCGTCGATCCCGATTCCCTGTCTCGATGTCGATGTCGACGGCGACTACGCCTATGTCGCGTGCAGGACGAGCGGCCTCGTGTCGGTGGACATTTCCGACCTGACGAATCCCGTGGAGATCGGCTCCGTGATCACCGGGGATCGTGCGATGAAGGTGGAGGTTGCGGGCGACTACGCGTTTGTGGCCTCGAAGTACGCCGGGCTTGTGATTGTGGACATCACCGACCCGACGAACCTGACCGTCGTCGGGTCGGTGAATGTCCCGGGCTCCGCGGAGGGTGTGGCCCTTTACGGAAACCACGCGTTTGTTCCCTCGCGCGCGGGCGGACTCTCCGTGATCGACATTTCCGACCCGGCGACTCCCGTGCTGGAGACCACCGTCACAATGCCCGGCTACACATTCGACATCGTGATCGAGGCCACGACCGCCTATGCCGTGGACGAAGTTCAGGGCGTGACAGTTCTCGACATCGGCGACCCCCTGTCACCGGTGATCGTGGGCGGTTACGACACGCCCGACATGGCGTACGGCGTGGCCGCCTCCGGGGACTTGCTGCTGGTCTGCGACCGGTACAGCGGACTCATCGCGCTCGATGTCTCCGACCCGACGCAACCCGCCCACCTCGGAACATGGGACTCGCCCGACTTCGCGCGAGGCGTCCTCTTCTTCGGCAACTCGGCGGTTCTCTCCGACGAGTACTCCGGACTCCATGTTCTTCGCGTCTTCGACGACGACCTCGACCGGACGGCCAATCGTGCCGGATCTCTCCCCGTGGTGGTGACCGCAGACAACATGGCGGCGGCTCGGCTGTCGACGGTGCAATCGGAGACCGTCGACTGGGAAGTCACTCTCGACGGCGGGGCAAGCTGGGCGCAGATCCCGGCGGACGGGCAGTGGCAGAGCGGGCTTGCGCCGGGGACCTCCCTTGCCTGGCGTTCGACCCACGCCGTTTCCGCGCTCGATGTGAACCCGTCCGTCTCTTCGCTGACGGTCGACTGGTTGAGTGAGTCCGCTTCGATTCTCTCCGTTGCGGATGTGCCCTCCGATCAGGGCGGCTGGGTCTATGTCCAGTTCGAGCGATCCGGCTACGACTTCCCGGGACTCCCCCTGCCCGCAGCGAACTATACGCTCTGGCGGCGTGTCGATACCCGCGGCGCGCGAGCCGATCGGGCGGTTCTGATCGTGGACGATGACCTTTTCGTGAAGGACGAGATGGCGCGCGACTTCCCGCCCGGGACATGGACCCCGGTCGGAAGTGCTCCCGCCATGCAGTGGGACCACTACCTCGTCGAAGGACATACGGCAGGCGACTCCACAGACGCTGCGGTCGTTCAGTCGGTGTTCGTCGTGAGCGCGCATACGGTGGACCCGGGCATCTGGTTCGTAAGCGCAGCGGACAGCGGCGTCTCAGTTGACAATCTTCCGCCCGCCGTTCCCGACAGCCTGGTGTTCGCGTCTCAGAGCCTGGCATGGGAGTTCTCCCCGAGCGCGGACTTTGCGCACTTCAGTGTGTACGGCGGACCGGTCGATGACTTCGCTGCCGCAACACTCGTGGCGCACACGCTGGACACGACCATGGATGTCTCCGGCGCGGTGTACCCATGGTACTTCGTGACGGCTCTCGACTACTCGGGGAACGAGAGCGATCCGGCCACGGTCTCCGGTGCGACTGCTTCCGGCGCGGACGAATCGGCCTCCGGCGCGGCGTCGTTCGCGCTCTTCGGAGGCAGTCCGAATCCCTTCCGCGCCGCGACCGTCATCTCCTTCGACATCCCCGATGCGGGAAGGGCTGTTGTGGCCGTTCACGATGTGTCGGGTCGTCGGGTGGCCACGCTGTTCGACGGCGAGGCGGCGGCCGGAAGGCATCTGGTGCACTGGTCCGGGCTGGACCAACTCGGCGCGTCGGCGGCGCCGGGCATCTACTTCGTGACACTGGAGTCGGGGTCGCGCATGGCGACGGAGAAGGTACTGAGGCTGAGGTAGCAGCGTGATTCTGACGGGGAATGCGGGTGCGGGCGAGGAGCGTCTCTGCGTCGAGGTGCGCGAGAGGAGTCGTCGGTTGGAAGACTGGATGATGCGGCAGGCTCGCGGTCTGGGGATTGCCGCGTGCATAACACTGGTCGCTACGCACGCATCGGCAGCGTATGTGGAGGATTTTGCGACGACGGATTACATGGACGCCAGTGGAACGACGCTGAACTGGGACACGACGGTTGACCGGCTGGAACTCCCGGCAATCCCCCGGGAGGTGGGCATGGTGGCAGTTTCCGGCGAAGCGCACGCCGTCGTCTCCGCCGGGGATCATGCATTCGTCGCCGCCGGTACCGCCGGGTTTGCGGTGCTGGATGTTCGCGACCCCGGCACCCCCGCGACTCTCGCCACGCTCCCCATGCCCGGCGATGCGCTCGCGCTCACGCACTCCGGAGATCGCGTGTATGTGGCCTGCGGCTCGGCGGGCGTGGCGGTGGTGGATGTGACGGACCCTTCGGCTCCCGTGCGGGCGTTCACCCTGCCTACCCCCGGCGGCGCGTTCGGAGTCGTCGTGCACGGCGGGCACGCCTATGTGGCGGCGGGAGACTCCGGACTGGTGATCTGCGACCTCTCGGGTGGTGGAATCCCCGCGCACGTCTCGACCACTCCGACTCCCGGCCACGCAACGGATGTGGCACTGACCGGCAAGTACGCCTGCGTTGCGGACGGGCCTTCCGGCGTCGCATTGATTGATGTCTCAAACGCTTTCGCGCCCGCTCTTCTCACCAGCGTCTCCACCCCCGGGTCCGCAATGGGCGTCGCTCCCGCCGGATTGCTCGTCTATGTCGCGGACGGGCCCGAGGGTGTGTCCGTGGTCGATATTTCCAACCCGTCGGCACCCTTCCGGGCGGGGGGGTGGTCCGGCATCGGGGATGCCCGCGCCATCGTGGTCGACGGGAACTTCGCGTGCGTGGCTTTCGGAAGCGGAGGAGTCCTTCTGGTCGATGTGACCGACCCGGTGAATCCCGCCTTCGGCGAAACCGTCGACACGCCCGGAGTCGCCGGCATGCTGTCGCTGGCCGGGGAGCACGCGTGGGTGGCGGACGGGGTCGGGGGCGTTCGAGTGGTGCGCGTTCGCGCCTCCCGGATCGAGCCCGTTCCGGTGGGCTTCTGGCGCAGCTACGGGACCTCCCGCGGCGTTGCCGTCGAGGGAGACCTGGCGTTTCTGGCCATCGAGGGATGGGGGATGAAGATCCTCGACATCAGCGAACCCTCCCGGCCGAGGCTCATCGGCGAACTCATCACCCCGGGGTCCACGCTGGATGTCGCGGTATCCGGGACGCTGGTCGCGGTGGCAGACGGGCCGGAAGGCCTGTCCCTGGTGGATGTCACGGATCCCTCGGTACCCGTCACACTTTCGACGCACGCCGTCGGCGGGGAGGCGTTCGATGTCGCTCTGGACGGGGGGCGAGCGTGGGTTGCCGCGGGACTGGGAGGCACCGTTCTGGTGGACATCAGCGACCCGTTCGCGCCCGTCACTCTGGGGAGCGTACCCACGACCAGCATCACCAGCGCCGTAGCGGTGGATGGTGACCTGGCAGTCGTGGCGAACCACTGGGCGGGGCTTCAGGTGATCGACGCCACCGACCCCGGCAATCTTGACCTCGTGGGGACGCTGGATGTCCCCGGGGACTTCCAGGGTGTCGACATCGACGGGGACCTGGTGTGCGCCGCAATCGGCTGGAAGGGGGTGCTGGTGGTGGACATCACCGACCCGACGCTTCCCACAGTGACGGGAAGCGTGGATCCGTCCGGGGAGATTCACGACATCGTGATTTCCGGGAATCGCGCTTATGCCGCCGCCCGGTATGCCGGTCTGCAGGTGATCGATATCACCGATCCGTCCTCGCCCTTCCTCTCCATGAATGTGCCGGGGGACTTTGACGGACTTGCCTTCTCCGGAGACCTCCTGCTTCTGGCGGACAACTACTGGCCGCACACGCGGGAGCGCCTTCGGCTGTGGAGCGTCTACTCGCTGGAGCGGGAAGAGACGGCGAACACGGCGACCTCCCTGTCGCTGCCGCACCGGGACATGGGGGTCTTGTGGGCCCGGTTGACGACGGCGGAATCACCGGCAGTCGAATGGGAACTCAGTCCGTCCGGAGGCGAGACCTGGCAGGAACTCCCCGCGGACGGCTCGTGGGCGTGGTTGTGGGGCACCGGCGACGACATCCGCTGGCGGTGTGCGCTGAGGGAACCGGTGCCCGGAGAAGCACCGTCGGTGGACAGCCTGAAGATCGAGTGGCTCTACGATCCCCCGATTCTCCACAGCGCCACCGATGTTCCCGAGGACCAGGGAGGCTGGGTGGACCTTGCGTTCACGCGGTCCGGGCACGACTTCGACAATATCCCCACTCCGGCCCGGCAGTATTACCTCTGGCGTCGCGTGGAGGATCCGGTGCTTCGCGATCGCGTGCGGCGTGCCGAGGAGTCCTCGGATGAATCGACACTCCGGGGCGGAGGATCGCGGGGGGTCGACGGGCTGGATGTCCAGCAACTCAACGGCGCCCTCTATACGATCTCTCTGCGTGGTCGCTCGGGAGGTTTTCCCCCGGGAACCTGGGCGGCCGTGGAGGCCCTTCCCGCCGGCCGGAAGGAATCCTACACGGTCACCGTGCGGTCGCCGACCGACTCCACGGCGCAGCACTCGGGTGAGTCCGTGTATGTCGTGTCGGTTCATACGGTGGACCCGGCCGTCTGGTTTGTGAGTTCTCCGGTGACCGGCGTTTCCGTGGACAACCTCCCGCCGGGGAGGCCCACCGGGCTGTCTTTTACTGCGCCGACTCTGGCGTGGGTTCCTCCGGTTGACGGAGATCTCGATTTCTGCCGCGTGTATGCATCGCCCACTTCCGAACTTGCGGACGCGGAACTCATCGCTGAGACAACCCAGTGGATCTGGGAAGAGACCGGGGATCCCGCCGGGTGGTATTTCGTGACGGCGGTGGATGTTGCCGGAAACGAAGGGGATCCGGCGACGGTTGCGGGTGACGGCGTGACCGGAGTCGTGACGCCGGGTCTGCCGAGCGAGTTCGCGCTGTCACCGCCGGTCCCGAACCCGTTCCGCGTGGGCGCCACGATCCGTTTTGCGTTGCCCCGGAGCGTCCCCGTGGTGCTTTCGGTTCATGATGTGGCGGGCCGCCGGGTGCGCATTCTCGAGGACACGGCGCTTCCGGCCGGGCGTCATGCGCGGCTCTGGGACGGCCGGGACGATTCCGGTCGCCGGGTCTCACAGGGTGTGTACTTCGTCCGGCTCTTCGCGGGGGGATTCGGGGCGACGGGCAAGGTCGTTCACCGGCCCTGACGGATCCACTCTGGCGGGATCTCGCGCGCCACCGCCTCCGCGACCGTCTGATGCCCCAAGGCCGTCCAGTGCCGGTCGTTCGCCAGATACGCCTCTTCCGGGCGCGGAACCCTGCTCAGCGCTCCCGTCACATCGACGACCCGCACCCCCTCCGCGGGCGTGAGTCTGCGGAGCCGGCCGCGGCAGTGCCGCGTGGTCAGCGCGCTCAGGCGGTGCATGACTGCGTTGCCCACCACTTCGGTTCTCCGGGGAATCGTGACCAGCAGAAGCGGGATGTTCTCCCGGGCGCACCGCGCGGCGAGATTCTCCCGTGACGAGCAGGCGGCGCGAATGGCGTCCCCGCTCCCGTTGGCGACATGGAACTGAAGCGGTCGTGTTCGCCCTGCGGCCCAGCTCAGAACCCGGCTTCGCGCGATGAGTTTCGGAAGCAACGCATTCGGATCGAGGATGGTCGGGCGATACTCGTCGAGGCGGTCGGGGGCGAACCGGCGAATGCGCAACTCATCGACCGGATCGTTCGCGAGACTGAACGAAGAGACCACCACGCCGATGGATGCGTCCTGGAGGATTCGGTCCAGGAGCGCGTTCTGCTGAAAGACGCTGTATCCGGGAATGCCGGCATTCACGGTTCGGATCGGGATGCCGGGATGGCGCGTTCGGAGGATTTCTCCCACGCGGCGGCCGAACACTTCCTCTTCCGCCACCCCCCATCCGAATGCGTAGGAATCGCCGAGAAAGAGCACGCGAATGACATCACCCCCGTCATCGGCGACGGAAGTGGAGTTTCGCAGGCCGAGAGCATCGGAGCGAACGGGGGTCGGGTGATGGTCGCTGGGGAATCGGCCCTCCGCGAAAGGCGGGAAGATCCAGCCGACCAGGGAGTCGCGTTGGCACCGCAGGAATCCGGCCCTCGTCGGTGCTCCCGGGGCCGGCCGTCCGGCGGAGGCGCTCGGTTCGGGCGATTTGCCGACTCCGACCGCGCGAAAGGCGGTCTCGGCCACGACAAACGACAGAACGACCGAGACACTTACCGTCACCAGCGCGCCGGCCACTGCGCGTCCTCTCTGTCTGAAGCGCGGCATGAGCGGTCTCCCGGCGTATTCGGGGGGCTGCCGTCCTACTTGTAATATACTGCACTCGGTCCGCCGGGGGGCGCACTTGACCGCTGGCCAGATGTCTAGTACTGTGCCGGTCTCGGGCGAAGGGGGGGTGCCGGTGGATGTCGCGCGTTGTCTTCACAAGCTGGAAGCATCCAGGGATTACGACGGACAGATCGCCCATGTGGAAGAGATCCCCCCGCGAGAGGCGTGCTTCGCCCGGCCGGGCCACCCACTCCCGGAGCCGCTGGAAAAGGCACTTCAAGGGCTGGGGGTAGAGCAGCTCTACAGCCATCAGGTTCATGCGCTGGAGGAAGCGCGTGCGGGCCGAAATGTGGCGGTGGTCACTTCCACGGCCTCCGGGAAGACGCTCTGCTACACGCTGCCGGTTCTGGAGTCGTTGCTTGCGGATCCAGACTCCACGGCGCTCTTCCTCTATCCGACCAAAGCCCTCGCGCAGGATCAACTACGCGGCCTTCTGCGCGTTGCGGAGTTGTCCCCGGGCGTGGCGGAAGTCCTGCGCACCGGCACCTACGACGGAGACACTCCCGCGCACGGTCGCCGGAAGCTCCGGGATTCGGGCAACCTCGTGCTCACGAATCCGGACATGCTTCATTCGGGGATACTCCCCTATCACCTGAAGTGGACGCGGTTTCTGTCCGGACTTCGGTTTGTGGTGGTGGATGAGATTCATGCGTATCGCGGGATCTTCGGATCCCATGTGGCCAATGTGCTCCGCCGCCTGCGTCGCGTGTGCCGGCATCACGGGTCAGACCCGCGCTTCCTGTTGGGTTCCGCCACGCTTGCGAACCCGGGGGAGTTTGCCGGGCGACTCGTGGGAGAACCGGTTTCGCTGGTGGATCAGGACGGTTCTCCGCGCGGGCGCAAGAGTTTCGTGGTGTGGAATCCGCCCTTCCTGGACACGGCGAAGATGGACCGGCGCAGCTCCCATGTGGAGGCGCAACATCTCTTTTCCTCGCTGGTGGCGGACCGCGTGCAGACCATCTGTTTCTCGCGGGCACGGGTGACTGCGGAACTGATCCACCGGTATGCCCGGGAGTCACTCCAGCGCAGAAAGCCCGAACTGGTGGACTCGGTGCGCGCATATCGTGGCGGGTATCTTCCCGAGGAGCGGCGGGAGATCGAGAAGGACCTCTTCAGCGGGAAACTCCTCGGGGTGTCATCGACGAATGCGCTGGAGCTGGGCATTGACATCGGCACGATGGAAGCATCGATTGTCGTGGGCTTCCCCTCGACGGTGGCATCGCTCTGGCAACAGTCGGGTCGCGCGGGTCGGGGGAAGGAGGACGCGCTCACCGTCTTCGTCGCCTACAACGATCCGGTGGATCAGTATCTTGCGCGGAACCCGGACTATCTGTTCGGGTCATCGCCGGAGAGCGCGGTCATCGACCCTGAGAATCCGCACATTCTGGCGGCGCATCTGGAATGCGCGGCGTTTGAGCTTCCGCTGACGGATTCAGACGGAGAGCACTTCGGCCCCCGCACAGGAGAACTTGTGCGCGGACTGGATGGTGCGGGAAGAACCCGTCGCCTCGACGGGCGCAGTTACTGGGCGAACACAGACTTCCCGGCTCGGAATGTGGGCCTTCGGCATATGTCGTCGGACACTTACACCATTCTGGAAGCGCCGCCGCCCGGGCAGGCCGGCTCCGCGTTCCGGCCCGTGGTGCGGGAAGAGGGTCCGGCTTCGGAAGACGCGCGCGTCATCGGGAATGTGGATGCCATCTCGGCTCTGGAACTGCTCTACCCGGAGGCTGTTTACCTTCACGATGGAGAGACCTTTGTCGTTCGAGAACTGGACCTCACCGGGAAGACAGCCTTCGTGGAGCGCCGGGAAGTGGACTACTACACGACGCCGGTCATCGAGCAGACCGTACTCCTCCGGAATGAACGAGAAGCAGGAGAGTGGGCCGGGGCGATGCTCGGCTTCGGAGATGTGACGGTGTCGTGGTTCACCTCTTTCTTCAAGAAGGTGAAGTTCTTCTCCTCGGACTCCATCGGGTACGGCAATCTGGATCTTCCAAAGCAGCATATGGAAACCACCTCTTCGTGGATCACCGTGGGAGAGGACTTGCGGCGGGAGGTCACGGGAAAGGGCAAGAAGCCGGTGGAGGGGCTGGTCGGCGTGAGGAACCTGCTGATCAGCGTGATCGGCCTGTTTGCCATGTGCGACCGGGCGGACATTGGCGGCGTTGTGGACAGCCGGAATCTGGGGCAGCCGACCATCTTCCTGTACGACCGCTATCCCGGAGGGCTCGGGTTCGTGGAACACGCGTTCCGGGATCCGGCTCGCGCGCTTCGCGCCTGCCTGGAGCTTGTGCGGGAGTGCCCGTGCTCCGGGGGGTGCCCTTCGTGTGTGGGGCTGCCGGTTCTTCGGCCAGCGCAGCATCAGGATCCCGAAGCAGGCGGTGCGTGGCCCATTCCGGATCGGGAGGCCGCGCTCTTCATTCTCGAAGGACTGGTGGCGCGGGCTGAGGCGTCATGTCCGGCGTGACCGCTCCGGCGCGGGACTTGCGGGATATCCCGGGGGCGGGACCTCTCTCCGCGGGTGGCGTGGAAGTGACGGCCATTCGGCGGGAACTGGCGGAGCTTTTGCCGGGCGAAGATGCCGAGGCCCGGGCGCGTCGGGCGCTCGCGGACTTCGCGAGGAGGCCGCCGGAGAGCATGGACCACGGTCTCGCGGAAGCCGCGGGGTGTGCCCTGGAGGATCTGGTCGTACTGGATCTGGAGACGGCGGGCTTGTGGGGGAATCCGCTCTTTCTGGTGGGGCTGTTGCTGGTGGAGAACGGGCGTGCGGTGACGCTTCAGTTGCTGGCCCCGGACTACGCCCGGGAGGGGGCGGTCATTCGTGCAGCGAGCGCATTGCTGGCGGAACGCAGGGTGCTGGTGACTTTCAACGGGAAGTCGTTTGACGCGCCCTTTCTTCGGGAGCGCGGGGGGTTTCACGGCGTCGGGGATGTCATTGCGGCACAGATGAACCACCTGGACCTTCTTCACCCGGCGCGTCGTCGGTATCGCGATGAACTTCCGGATTGCCGTCTCCAGACTCTGGAACGCCATGTCACCGGGCTTCATCGTGCCGGAGACATCCCGGGAGATGAAATCCCGGCCGTCTATCACGAGTATGTGAGAACGGGAGACGCCGAACTGCTCGTCCCCGTATTGCACCACGGGAGGCTGGATGTGGTGACCACACTTCGGCTTCTCACCAACCTCCTGGGAGAGTGACTTGCGCGAGTACACACGCTCCTGCGAGGTAGACCCGTACCGTTCCGGCTGGACGCTTCGCGAGTTCCTCTGCCACCGGTTTCGTTACCGCCCGTGGGAGGTCTGGGCCGTGCGCATCGCCCGGGGTGCGCTGGCGGTCAACGGAGTCACGGCGGCCGCGGAGACGGTGGTGCGCAAGGGGGATCGCGTGACCTACTCCTTTGAGCACGAAGAGCCGGAGGTAGACCGGCGCATCGCCGTCCTGCACGAGGACGAAGAGGTGCTGGTGGTCGACAAGCCGGGGAATCTGCCGGTGCACGCGGGCGGGGCGTATATCTCCAACACGCTGATCGCCATTCTTCGGGAGCGGTGGGGCGCGGATCTGCGCCCGGCGCATCGTCTGGACCGGGACACCTCCGGGGTGGTGGTCCTGGCGAAGTCCGCGGATGCGGCGCGGCATCTGGAGCGCGAGTTTCGCAAGCGACGCGTGGCGAAGACCTACGCGGCGCTCCTCGAAGGGCGTCTCGGCGCAGAAGTGCAGGTGGACGCCCGGGTCGCGAGGGCGGATGGCGGGCGCACTTCCCGGCGGATGGTGGACGCCTCCGGGCAACCTGCGCGGACGCACTTCGTGCCGCTGGGGTACTCGGAGCCGCCCGAAGGGCCGGTTCGGACGCTGGTGCGCGTGGTTCCCGAATCCGGCCGGACGCATCAGATTCGTGTCCATGCGGCCCATCTGGGGCATCCGGTCGCGGGCGACCGGCTCTATGGCCCTCCGGACGGCGTGCCCCATCCGGCCTCCCACCTTCTTCACTGCGCCCGCGTCCGGGTGGCGCATCCATCCGGGCGGGGAATGCTGTGCGTTCAGGCCTCGATTCCTGACCGATTCCGGGTATTCTGGTACGGAGTACTCCCGTGGAACGACAAAGTCCCGGCCGGTGGCGCGGGAAAGTCATCGACCGAGGGGGGCCGCGCCTCCCGGCACGCAAAGGAAAGCGGATTGTGAAGACCATGGAATCGACAGACCCGAAGACGCGCTTCACCGAACTGGAAGGGCATTTCCCGCACTGGGAGAAGACCAAGGACATGGTCGACTCCCTGATCGACCTGATGCTGAACTACCGGCAGAGCGGCCACCCGGGCGGAAGCCGGTCCAAGGTCCACGCCATGGTGGCCACTCTTCTGGGCGGGTTCATGCGCTGGGACATTCGCAATCCGGAAAAGCCTTACGGAGACCGCGTTGTGCTCGTGGCGGGACACACGGTGCCACTGGTCTATGCGGTGCTGACCGTGTTGAACCATGCGCTTCGCTTGAAGTACGACCAGACCGGAGATGAGAAGTACCTCGTGACGGATGCGGACCGGCGGATGCTCCGCTGGGAGGACCTGCTGGACTTCCGATGCAACGGGGGGCTCGCCGGACACGCCGAGATGGAAGGCAAGACGCTCTTCCTCAAGTACAACACGGGCCCGTCAGGGCACGGTTCGCCGGCGGCTGCCGGGCAGGCCATGGCGCTCAAGCGTGCGGGCGCGGGCGGAGTTCGCGTTTTCGCGTTCGAGGGAGAAGGCGGTCTGACCGCGGGAGCCATCCACGAAACGAAGAACAGTGCGTGGGGGCTGGGTCTGGACAATCTTGTGTATGTCGTCGACTGGAACGATTACGGAATCGATCCGCGCTCGGCCTCCTCGGTCGTCTACGGGACTCCGCAGGACTGGTTCGGCTCCTCCGGCTGGAGAGTGTCGGCTGCGGAAGACGGCTCGGCATGGGCGGATGTGACGCGCGCGCTTCAGGGTGCCATCGAGGCGGAGAATCCGGACAGCGTTCCCTCCTGCGCCTACATGAAGACGATCAAGGGGCGCGGGTACATGGTCACCGGGGCCAGTTCGCACGGGGCTCCGCACAAGATGAACTCCGAGACCTTCTGGACGATTCGCAAGGAGTTCACGGAGAAGTACGGCATCGACTTCGAGGGGACGGACCAGCGTGCGCCGGAAGATCCCAAGGCTCAGCGGGAGCAGTACGCCGCCAATCTCCAGCGCGTGCTCAGCCTCTTCGAGAAGGATCCTGAACTTCTGGACTATATTGCGGACCGACTTGTGGAGATCGGGGGGATGGTCCCGGATTCGGTTCCCGGTGTGCAGGTGAATCCGGAGCGGACTCCTTTCGAGGACGCCCGCTTCTGGGACTATCGCAACTACCCGGAGGAAATGTGGGCCAAACCGGGAGAGAAGAAGCCCAACCGGGCCGCGCTGGCGACATGGGGTGCGTTCGTGAACACGCTGGGCCGCAAGGACTACGGGCGGCCGCTTTTCCTGGCGATGTCCGCGGATCTTGCGGACTCCACCAACATCTCCGGTTTCGCCAAGGGCTTCGGCGGGGAGGAAGGCTGGGGCTGGTACGAGAGAAGCGAGAACCCCGAGGGGGCGCTGCTCCCCCAGGAGATCACGGAGTTCGCGAACGCCGGAATCTGCACCGGGCTGGCGTGCACCAATCTCTCCATCTCGCCGCTTGAGAAGTTCAACGGGTTCTACTCGGCCTGCTCCACCTACGGCTCGTTCAGCTACCTGAAGTACGGCCCCATGCGGCTCTTCAGCCAGATCTCGCAGGACTCCGACATTCGGGTGGGCAAGGTGCTCTGGGTCGCAGGCCACTCCGGGCCGGAGACCGCGGAAGACTCCCGGACGCACTTCGGCGTTTTCGCGCCGGGGGTGACCGACCTCTTCCCGGAGGGGCGCGTGGTGAATCTGCATCCGTGGGAGTACAACGAAGTCCCGGTTATGCTTGGTGCGGCGTTCGCCATGGACTATCCGATCGTGGCGCTGCACCTCACCCGTCCGCCGGTGGAGATTCCTGACCGCGAGGCGCTGGGTATGGCGTCGCACCTTGAGGCCGCTCGCGGGGCGTACCTCATTCGGGACTGGGAGGAAGGAAAGCCAAAGGGCGGGACGGTGCTCGTCCAGGGAACCATGAGTACCGCCAATCTGCTGAAGGTTCTTCCCGAGATCGATCGGGCCGGGCTGAACGCGCGGATCGTCGCGGCGGTCAGCCCCCAGCTCTTTGCGCGGCAGCCAGAGGAGTATCGAAACAGCATTCTCCCGCCGGAGGCGCAGTTGGACATAACCTTTGTCACGAACCGTTCTCGCCGACTCATGTACGACTGGGTGAAGAATCCTGTGGCCCACGAGTACGCCATGTCCTCGGACCGGGACGACCGGTGGCGCACGGGGGGGTCCGTGGACGAAGTGATGGCCGAGGCGCACCTGTCGCCAGAGGACATCTTTGCGGGGATCGAGGGGTTTGTCCGGGACCGGAAGGAGCGGCTCGCGCGGACGCGGCGGATGCTGGATTCGCTGGCAGACTGACGCTGTATGCAGCGGGGCGTGTGAGGCTTCGGTTGTGTTCTGAAGATTGTTGTTGGCCCGATTCGTGCAGGGTATTCGGGCATGGAAGCGATTCGACCCAATGCCTGCCCGCACCGAGATTGTGCATCTCACGCTGACTCAACGGGTTGGCGATATACCCGCTGC
>JASLLL010000020.1 GCA_030747075.1 Gemmatimonadota bacterium | reverse complement strand
CGGTCGGTGATGAGATCCCGAAGCACCGGGAACCCCCGGGCGCGGAACGGCTCAATCGTGATGGTGTCGCCGTCGGTGAAAGAACGCATGTGGAGCTGGCAGACGGTGGTTCCGCGCTCCGGCCCGTGCGGCACGCCGTTGATCACCAGCGAACACATCCCGCAGATTCCTTCGCGGCAGTCGTGATCGAACGCAATCGGATCTCCCCCGGAGGTGGCCAGTTGTTCGTTGACCACATCGAGCATCTCCAGAAAAGACATGTGGGAACTTGCGTCCGGGACGGTGTACTTCTCAAACGAGCCATTCTCGCTCGCGCTCCGCTGGCGCCAGACCTTGAGAGTGAGTTTCATTACTTGTAGCTCCTCTGGCTCAACTCGACATGCTCGAAGACGAGCGGTTCCCGGTGATGCACCGGCGTCTCTCCGGCACCGCGATGCTCCCAGACGGATGCGTGGCAGAAGTTCTCGTCGTCGCGAGCGGCTTCGCCCTCTTCCGTCTGGCTTTCCTCGCGGAAGTGCCCCCCGCACGACTCCGTGCGTGCGCGGGCGTCCGTGACCATGAGTTCCGCGAACTCCAGGAAGTCCGCGACGCGGCCCGCCGCCTCCAGGTTCATGTTGAGTTCGTTCCCCGTTCCGCATACGAGGAGGTTCTCGCGGAACTCCTCACGGAGCGCGGGGATTGCCGCCTGCGCCTTGGCAAGCCCGGCATCGTTGCGCGCCATGCCGCAGTGCTCCCAGACGATCTGTCCCAGCCGACGGTGGAAGGAGTCCGGCGTTTCCTTCCCGCCGGTACCGAGCAGCGCATCGATGCGGGCGGTGGCCTCTTCGACGGCGCCACGGCACTCCGCATGATCCGTCGTGACCTCCGTCCGTTCCATTCGGGCGAAGTAGTTCCCGATGGTGTACGGAAGAACGAAGTAGCCGTCCGCAAGGCCCTGCATGAGCGCGCTCGCGCCGAGTCGGTTCGCGCCGTGGTCGGAGAAGTTCGCTTCGCCGATGACGAACAGCCCGTCGATGGTGCTCATGAGGTTGTAGTCCACCCACAGGCCGCCCATCGTGTAGTGGGACGCAGGGTAGATGCGCATGGGCGTTTCGTACGGATTCTCACCGGTGATCTTTCGGTACATGTGGAAGAGGTTGCCGTAGCGAGCTCGAATCGTGTCCTCGCCGAGGCGTCCGATGGCGTCCCGGAAGTCCAGATATACGCCGAGCCCGGTCGAGCCGATGCCACGCCCATCGTCGCAGGCTTCCTTTGCACTGCGGGAGGAGATGTCGCGCGGGGCGAGGTTTCCGAAGCTCGGGTACTTTCGCTCCAGGTAGTAGTCGCGCTCTTCCTCCGGGATGTCCCCCGGGGCTCGGGAATCGTCTGCGGAGGCCGGGACCCAGATGCGGCCGTCGTTTCGGAGCGACTCCGACATGAGCGTCAGCTTTGACTGATAATCTCCGGAGACAGGAATGCAGGTCGGGTGGATTTGCGTGTAGCAGGGATTTGCGAAGCCCGCGCCGCGACGATGCGCCCGCCAGGCGGCAGTCACATTGCAGCCCTTCGCGTTGGTGGAGAGGTAGAACACATTCCCGTACCCGCCGGTCCCGAGGACGACTGCGTCCGCCACATGGGACTCGATGCGTCCGCTCACGAGATTTCGGGTGACGATTCCGCGCGCGCGTCCGTCGATCACGATCAGGTCCAGCATTTCGGTTCGCGGATGCATCCGTACGGCCCCCGCGCCAATCTGCCGCGACAGAGCGGAATAGGCCCCGAGCAGTAGTTGCTGGCCGGTCTGCCCTCTGGCGTAGAATGTCCGGGAGACCTGTGCGCCTCCGAATGACCGGTTGTCGAGATGCCCGCCGTACTCCCGCGCAAAGGGCACCCCCTGCGCGACGCACTGGTCGATGATGTGTTCGCTGACCTGCGCAAGCCGGTAAACATTGGCTTCGCGAGAGCGGAAGTCGCCGCCCTTGACGGTGTCGTAGAAGAGCCGGAAGACGCTGTCGCCGTCGTTCTGATAGTTCTTGGAGGCGTTGATTCCGCCCTGTGCGGCAATGCTGTGCGCGCGGCGGGGACTGTCCTGGAAGCAGAAGCAGTCCACTCCGTAGCCGAGTTCCGCCATCGTTGCGGCGGCCGAAGCTCCGGCGAGTCCGCTTCCCACGACGATCACCCGGTACTTTCGTTTGTTCGCGGGATTCACAAGCTTCATTTCAAAGCGGTGGCGGTCCCACTTCTCCGCGAGAGGTCCGGACGGGGTTTGCGAATCGAGTCTCATGTCACTGCCCTCCTGCGGGAAGGCCGAGGAAGCCGCTCAGCACCGCGAGGGGAATGGAGAGATTGCCCGCCGCGATCAGGAAGGCGAGCACGGGACCGACCCGGGCCATCGTGGTGCGATAGCCGGGGTGGGAGAGACCCAGCGTCTGCGCGAGGCTGGCGATGGCGTGATGCAGATGAAAGCCGAGAAGAACCATGGCGACGATGTACGCAATGGCCACCGGAGTGTTCTGGAATCCGAGGATGACCATGGAGTACACATCGCGGTGGCCGTGGCCGTCGTCCACCATGATGGACGGGTCTGTCGTGCCGATCGTGAAGTGCAGGATGTGGTAGATGAGAAACGCCATCACGACAAACCCGCTGTAGATCAGCGTCCGTGAGGCAATCCCCGCTTCCAGCGCCTGCTGCGTGTCGTAACGCACCGGCCTGGCTGCGCGGTTTCGGAGCGTGAGCCGGATGGCAGACGCGACATGCAGCGCGAAGATTGCGAGCAGACCGCCGCGCATCACCCAGAGGATCCCGCCGAGGCTGGCGAGCTTCTTTGCGTAGGCGTTGATGGCATCGGGTCCCAGATAGATCTGAAGATTCCCGAGTAAGTGGATGAGAACGAAAAGCAGGAGTGCCAGTCCGGTCAGGGCCATGATGGTCTTGGCCCCGATGGATGAACTCCAGGTACTCGACCACCGGTTCATTTCGGTCCCCCCGGCCCCGGTTTGCAGGGGGACGGGAAGAGGGGCCGTCCCTTCCCATCCCGACCGCGGATGCTATCCCCAGCGGAGTGGGATTGGCAAGGACGAGAGCGTCAGCAGAGGCGGGAGGCGGCGAAGCCGGCCTCCGCGTCGGCCGTCGTGCGGTGAGCGGCGCTACTCCTTCGGGGTCAGCGACTCGCGGTCAGGGAAGAGGCGGTCGGCCGTGCCCTTGTGCAGCGTGGCGGGATTGCCGTCCGGGCCGACCCGCATATAGCAGGATTGCCCGTCCTCCGTCTCCGCGCCGAAGCGGATCTCCCGCGTGGTCCCGTCCGCCATCGTGAGCGTCGCGATGCGTGACCCTTCGCCCAGTCCATAGCGGTCGATCCCGGCAGGGTCGGCGACATTCTGCGCGTAGAGCGAACACAGGCTTCCGACGATTCCATCCGCGGCGGCCTTGTCGAACCCGCCGTGCGCGTCCGCCTTCCATGTCCAGGAAGATCGGTCCACGACGGAGTCCGGTCCCGCAGGGGCGGGGAGTACCTTGGTCAACACGATCCGGTCGTCTCCCTGAAGAACGACCTGATCGACCTCGTTTCGATCCGCCTTGTGGATGGAGAGGTCGACCCACCGCTTGGCGTCCGGCGCTTCCGGCGAATCTCCCCAGATGCCGAAGGTCGATCTCAGCGAAGCGCGAACCAGGTACACCGCGGGCGAGTCGGCAAGGCGCGTGAAGGACCCTCCGCGTGAGGCCGTCTTCCCCGCGATGACATGGAACCGCTCTGTTCCGCCGAGTCCCATTGCCACCACATGAAGCCCGGACTCCTCGTCGAGGTCGTAGTCGGCCAGGATGTCTTCCGTGGACGAGCGAATCTCGCCGCGGAGGTCGTTCAGGCTGTTCATGAACTGGTCCACCTGCGTCTGCTTCGCGGGCCAGTTCCATCGGGAGGAGACTTCCCATCCGTCTCCCGATCGGCGGACTTCCAGCACGCTGTCGGGCGAAGACCCCAGCCAGGCGCGAATGGAGCCGATCTCCGCCGTGTCGAGGCCGGTAATCAGAGGAACGATTCCGCCGCCCTCAGTGGTGGCGTTCCGGCGCTTTCCCGTGAGCTGGGAAAGAACCACCAGCACGAGGAAGAGGCCGACGAGAACCCAGAGTGTTCGGTTTCTGCCGGTCATTTCAGGATCCTCCGTGAGAGGCCGCATAGCGTGCGGCGTACTCGTCCGACTGGCGACGCCTCATGGTTCTGCGCGTGAGTGCGAAGGCCACGGCAAGTATGGGGATCAGCGCCACATTGATCATACGGAATGCGAGCTTCTTCCCGTCGGAGACTTCCCCGAAAGTGCGTCGATCAAAACGCTTGGCGCGAATGCTGATCAGGTCTTCGCCGAGCGTCAGAGCGTCCACGGAGTTGAGCAGGAAGAGCGCGTGGGCTGACTGCTCAAGAAGCATGTTCTCGAACATCTTGGCGCACCCCGTCACCAGGAGCTTCCCGGGGGCGGGTGGAAGTTCCGCTCCGGCCGGTTCCATCTCCTCCGGGGCTTCGTCTTCCGCTGCGGCGCCCTCTGGCCACTCCGGCACCGGCTTTTCCGCCCAGGGGTCGGGGAAGGTCCCTTCCACCAGTACGGCCAGCGGCGGGGAGGGGACGGGCTCATGTCCGGTGGGGTTTACATCGGCCGGTTCGATCAGCCCCGCGCTCCGATTCAGCAGCCACGACTCGGCGCTTCCGGAGAGAACGGTCGTGGAGGAGAGCTCCATGGCGTTCTGGGCCTCTTCGTCCAGGGTCACCCGCGTGCCCCACAGGTACAGGAGTTCGGGGACACCGGCGGTGAGCGGCAGGTCGTCGCTCAAGCCATCGCCCAGCACGCGAATCTGCATGGGAGCCTGCACCGGTTCCGTCACCTGAAACCGGAGCCCGCCGAGATTGGTTGTTCGCGGAATGGCGAGCGTGGCCATCTGCGCGTCCATCAGAATGCGATCATCCACGCGGACGCCGTATTCCGAAAGGAGGTCGTTTGCGGAGGACGCCTGCGCTCGCGCGGAGATGCTGAATCCCCCGCGGCTCCCGGGCGCGTAATCGTACAGGAGAGCCTGAGCAGAGAGGATCACGCGTCCGCCGTGGCGAAGGAACTGCGCGATCTCATACCGCTGGCGCTCTCCGAGTTCCTGCACGCCGAGCAGGAGGAGCGTCGCGGCCTCCTCGGGGATGGGACTGGCCTCGGTGAGGTCCACCGGGCGGACATCGTATCCGTTTCCGGTCAGGACTTCCCGCGCGGCGGTGAAGTTGTCCGGGGGTTCCGGAGGGGCCTGCCCCATTTGCATGTACATCTGCATGAGTTGCGGGTCCGGCCGCTCCCGGGTGGAGTAGACGGCGATCACGGGATCCATGTCGCGAGTCGTCCTGACGATTGCCGTGAGGATCTCGTACTCCAGATTGGCGAGCGTCTCGGGAAGAACTTGCGGGAGGATCTCCTCCGCTTTGTCCTTGTAGCCGATGGAGAGCGCGCTGTAGACGAGCTTCAGGGCCAGCGCGTCCCGATCCACGCTTTGCACCTGGAAGGGACGGATTCCCTTCGCCGCGAGGTCCTCTTCCAGTTCGGGAGTTTCCTTCGGGTTCACCAGCTGGAACTCCAGATTTCCGCCCGAGGTGATCGCCAGTTCCTGGAGTTTGTCGCGGACATCCTGCTGAAGCGTGGTGAGCCCGGCCGGCATCTCTTCCGCGGGCGTGACAAAGTACTTCACCTGCACCGGCACTTCCAGACGACCGAGGATGTTCTTCGCGCCCTCGGAGACGGTGTAGATCTGGTTTTCGGTCAGGTCGAAACGCCCGAGCGCCAGATTCGACACCGTGCGATTGAGGAACACGGCGATCCCGAGAAGGAGGACCGCGCCCACCACGAGCCCGGTTTCAAAGCCGATTCTCTTGGAAAACACGACAGCCTCCTAGTACTTGCGGCCTTCGAGTGAATGCGTATTGAGCAGCAGGAAGGCCGCTGAGAACGAGACGAAGAACACGATATTATCCACGCCGATCACTCCGCGCTGGATGCCGTCGAAGTGTCGGGCCAGCCCGAACGCTTCCTGCAGGAAGGAGCCTGCCCCGGGAATCCACCCGTCCAGAAGCGCCGCCACAAACGGCGTCCCGGAGAGGAAAAAGAAAAAGCACGCGAGCAGCGTGAGGACGAACGCGGCGATCTGGTCCTTGAAGAGCCCCGACACGAAGATGCCGATGGAGAGATACAGGCCACCCAGCAGGAATGCCCCGAGGTATCCGCAGAAGATGGCTCCGGGATCCGGGGATCCGATCCACGCGAGGGTGAGAGGAATGGTGAGCGTGCAGCCCAGCGCAATGGCGTAGAAGAGAAGGGCCGCGAGGTATTTCCCCAGCACGATGTGAAACGGCTTCATGGGGAGCGTCATGAGCAGTTCGAATGTTCCGAGGCGCTGTTCTTCCGCCCAGAGCCGCATGGTCAGAGCCGGAATGAAGAAAATGAGGAACAGCGGAAGGCTGCTGAAGAAGTCCCGCATGTCCACGACTCCGGCCAGGAAGAACCCGTTGGCGTAGAAGCCGCTCGTCAGGAAGAGGAACACGATGATGAAGATGCTGGCGATGGGGGAGTTGAAGTACGCTCCGAACTCCCTGCGGAAGATGACGGTGATGTCGCGCATCAGGCGTCCACCTCCTTTCCCGTAAGCCGGATGAAGGCGCGCTCCAGCGTGGGCGTTTCCGGCCGCAGTTCCAGAAGATCCCATCCGCGGGCGCGGGCGAGCGCGTTGATCCCGGTGCGGAGGTCCGTATCCAGCGGGCTGGTGACGACCCATGCTCCCTCGGCTTCATCGGGTGCGGGTTCCACGGACTGGACCCCTTCCACTTCGGCAAGTGCTGTTCGCGCCACCTCCCCGGCATCCGGGAAGCGGACGATGCAGCGCGTTTCTTTCATCGCGGAGCGTCTCAGTTCTTCTACTAGCCCATCCGCCACAATCCGGCCTTCGTTGATGATCACGATGCGTTCGGTCACGGCATCGATCTCCGCCAGAATGTGCGAAGAGAAGATGACGGTCTTCGTCTTCGCAAGGGAGGCGATGAGATTCCGGATGTCGATGATCTGCCGCGGATCGAGTCCGGATGTGGGCTCGTCGAGAATCAGGATGTCCGGATCGTGAAGAAGCGCCTGGGCCAGTCCCACGCGCTGCCTGAACCCCTTGGAGAGTTCGTGGACATTCTTGAAGAGGACGCTCTCGATGCTTGCGGCATCGTAGACCCAGTCCAGCCGACCCAGGAGGCGCGCTCCGTCCAGTCCGCGCGCCCGGGCGACGAACTCCAGGTAGTCCACGGTGCGCATGTCGTCATAGAGCGGGGCCGTCTCCGGCAGATAGCCGATCCGGTTTCTGACCGCCAGCGGATCTTCCGCGACATCCACGCCGCCCACCGTCACCCGGCCCTCATCCGCGGCCAGGTAGGTGGTGATAATCTTCATCGCCGTGCTCTTGCCAGCGCCGTTCGGTCCGAGGAAACCCAGAATCTGGTTCTCCGCGACCGAGAAGCTGACGCGGTCCAGCGCAAGCGTGGACCCGTAAGACTTGGAGACATTCTTGACATCAATCATGGGATTGGTTCGGTCCGTGTTGGGTGTTTGCCGACGGGATGGCTCTCGCGAAACGGGAAGGAAGATTACTCGAATCGGCTGTTTTCAGGCAACGGGAAAATCCGGGCCCTTGCGGCGTTTGACCCGCGCGTCGCACGGCACTATGCTCCCCGTTCGAAGCCCGCGCGAGCCGGTGGGCACGCGGTGCCCATGGAGCTGCGGAGCGGGCTCCGTGTCGAGGGATCGCCCAGTTACCGGGGGGGATGGAATCATCGGAGTTTCACGAGTGTTTCCGGCAGTTGTGCTCTGCGTCTTGTGCGTGATCGGATGCCGTGCCGGGGGTGGCCCGGAAGGAGAGGAGGCCGTGCAGACTTCACCGACGGAGATGAACCGACTGGCTCATGAAACGAGCCCGTATCTCCTTCAGCACGCGGACAATCCGGTGGACTGGTATCCCTGGGGAGAAGAGGCCTTCGCGGCCGCCGCCGAGAGCGGGAAGCCGGTGCTTGTGTCCATCGGGTATTCATCATGCCACTGGTGCCATGTGATGGAGCACGAGTGCTTCGAGGATGCGGAGATTGCCGCGCTCATGAATGAGCTTTTCATCTGCATCAAGGTGGACCGCGAGGAGCGGCCGGATGTGGACGAAATCTACATGACCGCCGTCCAGATGATGGGGTTGAGCACGGGGTGGCCCCTGAATGTCTTCCTCACGGCACAGGGGAGGCCCTTCTATGGCGGCACCTACTTCCCGCCGGTTCGTGCGTATCAGCAGCCCGGGTGGCCGGATGTGCTGCGCGACATCGCAAGGACCTACCGCGACGAGGGAGAGAAGATCGCCGGCCAGGCGCAGCAGATTGCCGACGCGCTGGAGCGGATCTCGCGGAGCACGGCCAGCACCGGCCTTCCTGGGGACGAGATCGCCGGGAAGGTCGTGGAAGAGTCGATCTCATCCTTCGACGCGGAGAACGGCGGCTTCGGAGGCGCCCCGAAGTTCCCGCCTCATCAGGGCATTCGGTTCCTTCTCCGCGCATACCATCGGACCGGGAACACGCAGGCTCTGGAGATGGCGGACGCCACACTCCGCAAGATGGCGGCCGGGGGGATCAGGGACCATCTGGGCGGCGGATTCCATCGCTATTCGGTCGACGAGAAGTGGCTCGTCCCGCATTTCGAGAAGATGCTCTACGACAATGCGCAGCTTGCCCGCGAGTACACCGAGGCCTTTCAGGTCACCGGCGACCCGTTCCATGCGGACATTGCGCGGGAGATTCTGGATTATGTGCTTCGCGAAATGACGGAGGAGTCCGGCGGCTTCCGCAGCGCGACGGATGCGGACTCCGAGGGCCGGGAGGGCGTCTTCTTCCTGTGGAAGCGGTCCGAGATCGAGGCGTTGCTCGGGGCGGACGCGGAGTGGTTCTGCCGTGCCTATGGCGTGACGCGGGAGGGGAACTTCCGCGACCCTCACCACCCCGTCGCCGAGGGCGAGGAGGGACTGACCGTCCTGCACGAAGCCGTGTCGGTGGCGGATCTCGCGCGGGACAGCGGGCGCGGCGAAGCGGAGATCGCGGAGACGCTGGCGCGAGGCCGCTCGGTGCTTTTCGAGGCGCGAAAATCCCGCATCTACCCCGGGCTTGACGACAAGGTTCTGGCGGCATGGAACGGCCTCATGATCTCGTCGATGGCTTGCGCGGGGCGTGTCCTGGACGAGCCGCGATATGTGGAAGCGGCCGAGCGCGCCGCACACTTCGTGCTGACCGAAATGCGCACGGAAAGCGGGCGCCTTCTGCGGACGCATCGCGGCGGAGATTCACGAATCCCCGCATTCCTGAAGGACCACGCGTTCTTCGCCGAGGCGTTGCTGGACCTGTACGAGACCACTTTCGACCCGCGCTGGCTCATCGAAGCGAAGCGCACCGCGGACGATATGGAGCGTTTGTTCGGAGATGCCGAGGCCGGGGGATGGTTCCACACCGCCTCGGACGGCGAAACGCTCATTGCGCGGATGAAGAGCCCTTCTGACGGAGCGGTGCCCGGCGGAAACGGCGCGGCGGTGCGTGTGTTCCTGCGGCTGTCCGTACTGCTGGGAGATTCCTCTTACGCGGAGAGGGCGGACGCCGCCTTCCGTCTCTTCCGTGAGTCGATAGAACGGCGGCCGGGCGGGACCATGGGGCTCGTTCTGGGACTGGACATGCGTTTGCACGAAGACGGGGAGATTGCGGTCGTCGGAGACCTGGACGCTCCGGAGACGCGCGCGCTCCTTCGCACGATTCACCACCGGTTCCTTCCCGGGACGGCGCTGGCGCATTGTGCGCCGGGCGGAGAGGGGGAGTCGGAAGGACTCACGCCACTCCTCACGGGGAAGACGCTGGTGGAGGGGAAGCCTGCGGCTTTCGTCTGTCGGAACTACGCATGCCGCGTGCCTGCAACCACAGTGGAAGATCTGGAAGAACAACTCGCGGGGATCTGATTCCCCGGGGAAAGGAGATCACGATGGAGTCCGGCAAGCAGACGAAGCACCAGAAGAAGATCCGCGACGGTTACGGGAGGATCGCCCGTGATCCGGGGAGCTGTCTCCCCGGCGGGTCGTGCTGCGGAGAGTCCACGAACGCCGCAGTGGAGAAGTCCGTGGAGATCGGATACGAGGCGGGGGATCTCTCCGCGATTCCCTCCGACGCCATTCTGGGACTCGGCTGCGGGAATCCGCTTCTGGAGGCCACCCCGGCCCAAGGGGAGATCGTGCTGGATCTGGGGTCGGGCGGCGGGATCGATGCGTTCCTTGCGGCCCGCGCGGTCGGTCCCGAGGGCCGGATCATCGGCGTGGACATGACTTCGGAGATGCTGGAGCGGGCGCGTGCGAACGCCGAACGGATCGGTGCGTCGAATGTGGAGTTTCGCGAGGGAACCATCGAGCAGCTTCCCGTCACGGACGAAGAGGTGGACCTCGTCGTCTCCAACTGCGTGATCAACCTCTCCGAGGACAAGGATGCGGTCTTCAGGGAGGCGTTTCGCGTGTTGAAGCCGGGGGGGCGGATCAGCGTCTCCGACATCATCTGCGATGACGAACTCGACGACGAGTTCCGGGCGAATGTGGGGAACCATGTGGCCTGTCTCGCGGGAGCCGTGACGGAGGGGGCGTACACGGGCGCGATCCGGTCGGCGGGCTTCGTCGAGGTTCGCGTCACGCGTTCCGCCGCATGGAGCGGCCCGGAGACGAAGGGGCACTCCTTCCGAAGCCTCTCCGTCGTGGCGGAGAAGGCATCGGGCTGACTTCCTGTCCGCCCCCCGCTATAAAGACGGCCCGCCCGGAGTGATCCAGGCGGGCCGAGTCCTGTGCGAACGGTCAGGCTCTACCGGTACTGCGCCTTGACCGTGCCCCAGTTGGAACCCTCGATGGCGACCGCGCCGTCAAAGGTGCCGTCCACCTGGAAGGGGCCGTAGTTGCTGGAGCCGTACCCGGAGACGATCAGGTAGTACCGCATCGTCGCGCCGGAATGCGTGTACGAGAAGCTCGAGCCGTCGGGGTAATCGTCCGCGCCGGCCACGCAACTGTTGTGCGGGTCCGCGCAGTCGGTGATGAGGCGGATCGAGTCATCCCAGCCGCAGGTCATGGTGACGCTGATAGTGGAACCGTCCGTCATGTCCACGAAGTAGACGGCGTCCGGTCCACTGGACGAGTACCCGGTGCAGGAGGAGTAGCTCAGCGGGTAATCCGTGGCATACGCCGACGTGTCTCCGGTCAGCGGGAACGAGGTCGGGGTGATGGCGTAGCCATTGGCCTCGGCACCGGCACAGGTGTCGTTCTCCGGCGGCGGAGGAGGAGGAGCCAGGTAGCCGACCTGGACATCGTCCACATGGGTATCGGCACCGTCGGTTCCGACATAGCTGTAGCGGACATGGAGCATGCCGCCCGCATAAGCGGAGACATCGATCACGGCCTGCGTCCACGTCCAGCTGGCCGGGTAGTCCACCGCCATGCTCCAGACCTCGGTGTAGTTCACACCGTCGGAGGAGATGTTGATGGTGGTGTTGGCGTTGCCGGACCAGTAGGCGCTCCCGTTGTGCCAGCTGCTGAGGACGAGGTCGGTCGCGCCGGCCCCGGTGAGATCCACCGAGACATCCATGTGCTCATCCTGCGTGTACGACGCAGTCCAGCCGACATGAGCGTCGGAGCTGCCGGAGTACGGGCCCGCTCCCTGGTACCAGGTATAGGGGCTCGGTGCGCTGGCCGTCAGCGCCCAGCCCGCGGGCGGAAACGCGCCTTCAAAGCCTTCACTCATGTACTCGCCCTCACGGACATTGCTGAAAGAGATATAGCCGTCGGGGGCGCTGCGCGCCTTGTCGACAGGCTTCTCGGCGAACGCCGGGACAGCAAGCAGGGCAATGCAGAAAACGATCAGGAAGGTCCGCATCGGAAATCCTCCAAAGAAAAATGTCAGTTCCTGTGCCGAGTTTCCACCGGCGGTCCCGGGGGGGAGGGCGCTTGAACGCCCGAAGCCCGAAGCCCGACCAGCATCGTCCCGACCTCGGGTCGACAGGCCCCCGGTGAAATGCACAGGTACTGTGATCGGCTCACAGCCATCGCAGCATAACAGGAATCTTCAGCGAATCCACGAGTTTTCATTACTAACTCACAGCAGCTCTTGGAGAGGAGAGGGTCGGCTGGATCCGGTCCGATCCTGCGTGGCTTCAGGTCGGTTTTTGGTGGATTTCAGCTGGAAATCGGGCATGATTGGCACATGATTGCGAGAACTGTGGTCCTTCCGCCGAGAGCGAAGCCTCTCCTTCTGACGGCTGTGGTGCTGCTGATTGCCGGCAGTCGGCCGTCCTCCGCTGCCCCGGCCGCGCCCGTGGAGCGCCATGTGGTGCGTGCCACCCTCGATGTTCCCACCCACTGGATTCACGTGCGGGATGAGGCGCATCTTGCCTCCGTCCCCTCCGGGGAGGCCCCGTGGCGCTTTCTGCTTCACCGGGATCTGGAGATCCTCGCCGTTCGCCACGCGGGAGAGGAATTGGAGTGGGATTCGACGAACGGGTGGAATCCGCGCCACTTCTGGCGGCGTCCGCCGTACTCGGAGCTGTCCGGGTACGAGGTGGCCCGCGAGGTGGAGGTTGCGCCCCCGCCCTCCGGATGGGAGGAGCCCGTCGTTCTGGAGGTGGAGTACGAGGGGGTCATTGCGGACAGCCTCGTCGCGCCGGAACGGGCGTATGGACGAAGCTTCAAGAAAACCTCAGGCCGGATTGTGGACCAGGGGGCCTTTCTGGCGGGGTCGACTTTCTGGGTGCCCTGGTCGGGAGAGGGGTTGTTCACCTTTGAGGTCTCCGTGACCGGCCCGGCCGACTGGCGGACCGTATCCCAGGGGGATCTGATCGAGTACGGGCCGACGGCTGACGGCTACCGCATGCAGTGGTCGTGCCCGCATCCGATGGAGGAGATCTATCTCATCGCGGGACCGTATGAGGTCCGGGAGCGGATGCATCGCGGGATCCGGGTCATGTCCTTCTGCTACGGGAATACCGGAGAAGACATCACCGACCGGTATCTGGACGGCACCGGTGCGTACCTTGATCTCTACGGAGAGATGTTCGGCGACTACCCCTTCTCCAAGTTCGCGCTGGTGGAGAACTACTGGCAGACCGGCTATGGAATGCCGAGCTTCACATTCCTGGGAGACCGTGTCATCCGGCTCCCCTTCATTCTGGACACGAGCTACGGGCACGAGATCCTCCACAACTGGTGGGGGAACGGGGTGTTCGTGGATGTGCGGGGCGGGAACTGGTGCGAGGGTCTCACGACCTACTTCGCGGACTACCTGTACAAGGAGGTCACCGGCGGCTCGGCGGGACGCGACTACCGTCGTGACAAACTGCTCGGCTATCGGGATTTTGCGTCAGGTGGCGGGAGGGACTTCCCGCTCTCCGAGTTCCGCCAACGGGACAGCGCGGCGACGCAGGCCGTCGGCTACGGGAAGACGATGATGGTGTTCCACATGCTCCGCACACGCCTCGGGGAGGATGTCTTCCTTGCGGGGCTGCGTGCCGTGTATCGCGATCACCTCTTTCAGGAAGCGTCGTGGGATGATCTGCGCCTCTCTTTTGAAGCCGTATCCGGAGAGGATCTCGCGGGGTGGTTCGATCAGTGGATCTCGCGACCCGGAGCCATTCGCCTGAGCGTGGAGGGCGTGGCCGTGCAGGCGCGGGGAGATTCCACCGTTGTCTCCGCCACACTCGTGCAGGAGGAGCCCTGCCTGGAGACGCTCGTCCCCGTCCGCGTGGATGCGGCCGGAGGTGAGGTGGCCCGCGCACTCATCCCGATGACGGGGACGCGGACCGCGTTTGAGGTTGCGGTGCACGGGAGTGCCGAAGTGCTGGCGGTGGATCCCGAGTTCGACATTTTCCGGATTCTCCACGGGGAGGAGATTGCTCCCACGCTGAGCGGCGTCCTGGGCGCGGACTCCACGAGGATCGTGATCGGGAAGGATGTCCGGCCCGACATTCGGGAAGCGCTGGTAGCGGTCGCCGGGGAGTGGGCGGCCGACTCCACCATCTCGTGGGTGGAGGAAGGAACGGGAACGGTGGAACCGGACCGGGGAGGCGCCCTCTTCTTCTTCGGCACAGGAGACGCCGCGCGGGACATTCTGAGCGGGATCTCCGAGGGGGGCGGCCCGGAGTCGGCGGGCCTCGGAGGCGGTTCAGGGCTTCCCCCGGGCCGTTCGCTCGTGGCGTCCTGGCGCGGGAAAGACGGGGGTGCTGTGGCCCTGTTCCTTCCCGGGAGCGCGGACGAGGTCGCCGCCATCGCCCGGAAGATCCCGCACTATTCCAAGTACAGCTACCTCGTCTTCGCCGGGACGAAGAACGAAGCGAAGGGCGTATGGAGCGCGGGAGTCTCACCGTTGACCGTCTCGCTGGCCGGGGAGTGAGCATGAGGCGGCTCTTCACGCTGCTGATGGTACTTCTTGCGCCGCAGACGGTCGCTGCCGGAGACGATGCCGTGGCGAGGGCATCGGCCGTCGTGGAGCGCCTCGCGGGAGAGGAGTTGCGCGGTCGCGGGGCCGGTTCCCCACAACTGGACCATGCGCGGGATCTCGTGGTCGGCTGGATGGAGGAAGCGGGGCTCCAGCCGGGCTTCGGCGATGGCTGGCTGCAGGACTTCTCCGGCCCGGACGGCGTGCGGCTGACCAATGTGGTCGGGCGTCTTCCCGGCTCCGGCTCCGGCGACGGATGGCTTCTCGTGGGAGCGCACTATGACGGCCTGGGGGTGGGCGCGGAGGATTCCGCCTTCCCCGGCGAGATCCACCCCGGAGCCGACGACAACGCATCCGGGGTCGCGGCGCTTCTGGAGGCCGCCCGCGCGGTCGCGGCCGAGGGTCCGCTCCAGCGCACGGTCTACTTCGCGGCATTCTCGGGAGAGGAGATCGGGCGGCTCGGCTCCATCCATCTGGCCGACCATCCGCCGGAGCCGCTGACCTCGGCGATCGCAATGCTCAATCTGGATACCGTCGGCGGCGTGGAGGAGGATCGACTGATCGTCTTCGGCACGGGGACCGCCGAGGAGTTCCCGGATATTCTGCGTGGCGTGAACTACCCGTACGGATTCGACCTCTCGCTTTCGAAGGAAGGGGCCGGGGCGAGCGATCACGCATCCTTCTTCGCGAAGGGGATTCCCGTGCTGCATTTCTTCTCCGGGGCGAAGCCGGGGTATCATCGGCCGGGGGATGTGGTGGACTTTGTGGACCCGGAGGGCGTTGTGCGGGTCGGGGGGCTGGTCGGAGAGTTGGTCATTTATCTGGCGGACTCCGGCGAGGAACTCTCATTCGTCCCGGCCGGGGCGGAGCGGCTGGCGAAGAAAGCGCCGCGCCCCGGCGGCAAGAGGAAGGCGCGGCGCGTGTCCGTCGGAACGATCCCGGACTTCGGCCGCGAGTCAGGAGGGATTCTGCTTTCGGGTGTGTTGCCGGGAAGTCCGGCGGAAGAGGCCGGGCTGCGAAAGGGAGATCTTCTGGTGGCCGCGGACGAAACGGCTCTGGACAACATCTACGACTATCAGGGCGTTCTGTCGGAGCTGAATCCGGGTGACCCCGTGATCTTCCGCATCGTGAGAGACGGGGAGACACGGGAAGTCGAGGTCACGGTCCGGGCCAGAAAATGACGAAAGCCTCGCTGCGTCTTCGCCGCCTGGTGGAAACCGATCGCAGCGATCTGGTGCGATTCCTGGAGCGGGATCCCGTCGCCAATGTTCACCTTCTCTCCCGCATCGCCCACGACGGCGTCGTGAACGAAGTCTCCGGCGAGCATGGTGCGCTTTACGGTCACTACGGTCCGGATGGTCTGGACGGCGTCGCGTTCTTCGGCCTGAGGCGGGAAGTCCTGCTGTCCGGGTCGAATCCGGCGTTTCTGGAGGAGGCGGCCGGTCTGGCGCTGGGCGAAGAAGCCGGTTGGGTCATCCTTCTCGGTCCGCGCGTTGCCGTGGACGCGTTCCTCTCCCACTATCGCTGGCGGGGTGCCCCGATGCGCGTCCATCGGGTGCAGGATCTTCTCGTGCTGGGGAAGCCCGGGCCGCCGGTTCCGCGCGTGAGTCTGCGTCGCGCCGTCCTTGCGGATCTGGACTCGATGACGGATCTTTCCGAGCGGATGCTGCTGGAGGACTTTGACCTCCCGGCGGGATCGCTTTCGAGGGACGGCATTCAGGAGTCGGCGCGGTCGCGGATAGAGAACGGCCGAACCTGGCTGGCGGAGGAGGGCGGGAGGATCGTCTTCAAGGCGGATGTGTCCGCACGCTACGCGGGTGGTGCGCAGATCGAGGGCATCTACACCATTCCGGAAGCCCGCGGGCGCGGGATCGGGAGCGGCGGCGTGTCTGAACTCTCCGGGCGGCTCCTTCGCGGATCCGCGTTTGTGGCGTTGCATGTCGGGCGGGACAATCATGCGGCGCGCCGCGCCTACGAGAAGGCGGGGTTTCATCTGGTGGGGGAACTGGGGCTCGTTCTCCTGGGGAAGACGGAAGCCTGACGACGCCGGCGCCAACCCTGGATCCGCGGCCATGCGGAATGAGACGGCACGAGACGGCGCTTCGCGGCGTGCCGGGGGTCGCCCCTCATTCGACCGGCCCCGCAGGGTGTCGCTAGCCCTCGGGAGAATCCGGGCCGAGGGGTGCGGTATGGACCGGCTCGGCGCCCGGATCCGTGCGCTTCCAGCGTCCCAGCAGGAACCAGCCCGTGACCAGAAGCCCCCGCACGACTCCCGTAGCGGAAATGGTCCACCAGATCCCGGCGGCTCCCATGCCTGCTGGAAACGCCAGCCACCACGCCATGGGAATGCGCGCCACAGAGACGATCACGGAGACCAGCATGGGCGGAATGGTGTTCCCCGCCCCGGTGAAGGCGTGGCCGTAGACGATCTCCCAGCCCATGAAAACCTGGGAGACGGCGACAATCCGCAGGAAGAGCGCGCCCAGTTCCACAACGCCCGGGTCCGGCGTGAACAGCCGCACGATGGGCTCCGCGCTCAAGAGGAAGAGCGCCGTCGTGACGCCGGTCGTGAGCGTGATCCAACGGGCTCCGACATGGGCGGTGCGTGCCGCGCGGTCCGGGCGCTGTGCGCCGAGGTTCTGGCCCACCATCGCGGCGACGCCCATTCCGACGGCCGTGGCCGTGAGATAGTTCAGGCTCTCCAGTCGATTCACGATTCCGAGGGCTGCCAGCGTCGGCGCTCCGAACTCTCCTGCGAATCGCGTGAGAAACATGTAGACGCTTGAGAACAGCGTCCCGACGAGCAGGTGCGGGAGGCCGATCGGGAACATCCGGCGTGCTTCCGCCCACGAAATGGCCGAGCGAATCCCCTTTTCGGGCCGGGGAAGGGGAACGCGATCCCGGAGAACAAGGCTCACATAGACCGCCACGACTCCCGCCTCAGCGATGACCGTCGCCGCGGCCGCTCCCGGGACACCCCACTTCGGGAAGGGACCGATGCCCAGAATCAGGAGCGGATCCAGCACGATATTCACGATGGTTCCCCCGAGCAGAACCTTCATGGGGGTGCGGCTGTCTCCGCACGACCGAAAGACCGCCTCGATGACGAACCCGAGGTAGAGAAGCGGAGCGGCCATCGAGAACAGGCGGAAGTACCGGGTGGCCATCTGCGCGATGGAGTCATTGTCGAAGAGGAATCCGAAGAACGGACCCGATGCGAAGAAGGCCAGGAGTGCGACGACGACCCCGAGCGCAATCGCCATGGCGGCGGCAGTCAGCGCGGCGCGGGTGGCGCGGGCGTCGTCTCCGGCACCGATCGCGCGGGAGACGATGGCCGTCGCCCCGGCCATGGGGATGTCGCCGACGGCGAAGAGCGTCCAGCTTGCGAAGAAGCAGGTGGAGACGGCCGCGATCGCTTCCGGCGACAGGCGCCCGACCCATGCGGTGTCCGCAGTTCCGTAGAGCGTGTGGAGTGCACGCGACACGAAGACAGGCCACGCGAGATGCAGGAGTTGCGGCGAAATCGGCCCGCGCGTGAGACGGCGGGGGGCGGGTGCGCGGGAAGCCGTACTCATCGGCGTCTGCGTCGGGAGCGTGCGAGGAGAGGAGGCGCGAACTCGATCCGCCCGGATTCGCGATGGACCGCCTGCACGGTGATGCGAATGGAGTCTCCGATGGCGAACCGGCGGCGCGATCCACGCCCCAGCAGGACGCGGGATTCAGGGACGAAGCGATAGGGCTCGCCCAGGTCCTCGACGCGCACCATGCCCTCGACAAAGTAGTCGATGAGCTCGACGAAGAACCCCTCCTCGATCACTCCCGACACAATGCCCTCAAAGGACTCGCCGATTCGATCCGCCATGAAGTCCGCGCGGATCACATCCAGCACATCGTACTCGCATCGCCTGGATGCGGTTTCGCGGTCCGTGCAGTGTGCGGCGGATGAAGCCAGCTCGCCCGCGTCATCGGGCGGAGGGTCTCCTCCGAGCGCGGCCTTGACCGCCCGGTGAACAAGGAGGTCCGGGTAGCGGCGAATGGGGCTGGTGAAGTGAAGGTAACGCTCTGACGCCAGTCCGTAGTGACCGAGATTCTCCTCGGCGTATTCCGCCTTCATCATCGTGCGGAGAAGAATGTGGTTCACCGCGCGTTCGGCAGGCTGGCCGGCAATGCCGCGAAGGAACCCGGACACGGCCACCCCCGACGGGAGCGCCCCGAACTCGGGGACATGACCGTAGTTCCGTGCGAACTCCAGAAACTGTCGCATCTTCACGGGGTCGGGCGGCGCATGGACGCGATAGACCGCGGGCCGTCTCCGTTCGGCGAGCCAGTCCGCCACGGCTTCGTTGGCGGCGATCATGAACTCTTCGATGAGCCGGTGCGCGTCATTGCGTTCGGCACGCAGCACATCCTCGGGGCGTCCGGTGGAATCGATCACGATGTCCGGTTCCGGCAGGTCGAAGTCGATGCTCCCGCGCGCGAGCCGACGCCCCCGGAGCCGCTGCATCAACTCCTCCATGCGGAGCACATGATCGCGGTGGGGCGAAATGCCCTCCACCTCCTCTCCCTCCAGAGCCTTCGCCACGCCGGTGTAGGTCCACCGGCCGGAGGAGCGGATGACGCTTTCATAGACGCGGGAGGAGAGTCGTTCGCCGTCGGCATCGAAGGAGGCTTCCAGCGTCAGCGTGAGGCGGTCCTCCCCCGGCACGAGGCTGGCGATCCCGTTCGACAGGCGTTCCGGCAGCATGGGGATCACACGATCGGGGAAGTAGGTACTGGTGCCGCGCTCGAACGCCGCGCGATCGAGCGGTGTGTCCCGCCCCACCCAGTGGCCCACATCCGCAATCGACACGCGCAGGAGGAGGCTTCCGTCGGCTCCCGGCTGGACGGAGACGGCGTCGTCGAAGTCGCGGGCGTCTTCGCCGTCGATGGTGAAGATCTCCTCCAGCCGCAGATCCTCCCGTCGGGCGATCTCTTCCGGAGCGATGGTGTCCGGGAGCGCGTTCGCCTGATTCAGCGCCTCGTCCCCGAATCGGCGCGGGAGTCCATGACGACGCACCACCGTCTTGATGAGCGTTCCCAGTTCACCCGGCGCTCCGAGGATCTCCACGATCCTCCCCACGGCGGGAGAGTTCCCTTTCGGGTAGCGGATCATCTCCACTTCAACGATCTCTCCGTCGACGGGCCGGACCGCCCCCGAAACGAGGTCGATGACCTCTCCGAAAAGTGCGGGGTCCGGCTCGACCCATTCGCCCCGCCGACTTCGGCGGTAGGTTCCGGGGAGCGTGGAGCGGGTGCGCTTCACGATGGACTCAACCCGCCCCGCAAGGCGCCCTCCACGCTTGGGGATCGGGATGGCGCGGACGATGTCGCCGTCCATCACGCCGTCCATTTCCCGACGGGAGAGGTAGAGGTCCTCCTCGTCTTCACGGAGGAGAAAGCCGAATCCACGGGCATTGCGTCGCACCGGTCCCTC
Organism: Gemmatimonadota bacterium; assembly: GCA_030747075.1. Lineage (NCBI taxonomy): Bacteria > Pseudomonadati > Gemmatimonadota > Gemmatimonadota bacterium. Next base: position 27,083 of record JASLLL010000020.1, on the reverse strand, counting down.
GACGAACCTGCGCCGGTCCCTCCTCACGGGCGGCCGAGAGGGGCGGGGGTGCGCGTGGAAGTCATCGGGAGTCCGATTCCACCCGGTAGGGTTCGCCGTTCACTTTCGCCAGTTCGAAGACAAAGGGAGTGCCGCCGATGACGGTTTCCCGACGCAGGCACAACTGCCATTCGTCGAGAGTGTGCCAGTAGCGATCCGGGGGTCCTTCGGACTGCACGATCCGGGACACCATGGTTCGAACCGGCTGACCCCGGTGAAGGATGCGCAGGATTCCCTCGCGGAACTTCTGGCGCGGGGCGTGGCCTCCGGACGCAGGCACCAGGAGCGGAAAGTCCCGCATCATCGGCCCGTCCGCAAGCGACTCGGCGAGGAATGCCCCACAGTAGAGCCCCAGATCAGTGCGGAGAACGCTGGAAGGGATCGTGGCAGACGCTTTCTTCCCGTCCACCAGCGATCGCACAACAATGGTCTCTTCCTTGCGGTTCGCAGTGTGCTCGACCGTTCTCTCCCCGCTGGACGCGGAGACGGCAAACGACTCCAGACCAGTCTTGTCGCAAACGAGGTCGATCTTGCTGTGGTGTTCCTGTGCGCCCAGGAGTTCGATCCCGAACTGAGTGACCGCGTGCACCAGGAGCCGCCGTCCCGAGGGTGTGTCGGTCGGTTCGAATGACACCGCGAAGGTGCCTACAGAATCAACAGTGCTTTCGCCAGCCCGGATCACATACTCCAGCCGAACGGGGTCCCGATCCATCAGGATCTGGCCGGGGGCGGTCCCGGCGGTCATGGCCAGAGCAAAAGGGATGATGGCTCCGGCGTGGAGGATGCGGCCCGGGCTGTGCATGAGGCGGTGTCCTTTCGGTATCGGCGGGTTTCGGCTGCTGCGGGCGGGGATTCTACCCTACCGCGCGCCCGGCGACAATCCCGGCCACGGTTGACGGTCCCGGGGCGGGCCCCTACGCTCTGTCGAAAGGGAGGGTCGCGTGGGGAGTCATCCGGAGGCGGAATCAGTGGTTCTCACGCAGCTGCGCCAGCGGCTTCTGGAGCGATACGGGGGAGACCCCCGGTTTGTCGCGCTTCGCCCGACGAGGGAGAGTCCCGCGGGGGGCACCGTGCTGGAGGTGAACCGGAACACCCGTCTGCGAATCGTCCGGGCAGAGGGAGGTTCCGGCGCGGAAGTGCGTTTTGAGACGCGGGACCTGGCGCTGGCACGGAAGATCGATGACCGCATCTCCCGCGAGGGCGGTTCCGTGCGGGAGTTTCTGGAGTCGCGGATGGGCCGGGTCGGCCTGAATACGGCCGCGTCCCCCGAGCGTCTGAATGGTCCCGGGCTGGGGATTGCCTGTCAGGTGGCAATCCCCGCAGACCGGGCGGAGGTGGGTCCCTTCATCCAGAACGCACTCGACCTTGTGGAAGGGCTGTTTTGCGCTTTCGCACCGGGAGAAGCCGAACAGCCGGGAGACTGAAGGGGGTCCGTTCTGCGCCTCTCGGACCGCCGTGAAGGCCTCTCCCGAGCGCGCTTTTCGAATCCCGCGAAAGACGGTAGATTCGAGTCCGTAGGTTCGGTTCCGAGCCTCCGGACTCCACGGGGTCCGGGCGCCTCTGATCGAACGGGTAGCGGGGGGGGCGTCTCCCCGGCATTGAGCAGCAGGGAGGTGAGTTCCGTGAGAAGTCGCGAAGAAATCGAGAGTGCCGCGCGGACATTGCGGGAGGTCGGGCAGCGTGCGCGGGTCTGGCTCAGTATGCCGGTGGTGGAGGGCGTGACGCCCCGCATCCTGATGGACCCCGCCCGTACCGAAGCCACCGAAGATCCCACGGGAATGGAACGCAGAGACGGGATCTTCGCGCTGGATGAGGCCGCGCTGTCTCCGCTGGACCATGTGGCGCTCTATGGTGACGGCGTTTTCGAGGGAATCCTCATTCGAAACCGGTCCATATTCCTCTACCGGGAACACATCGAGCGTCTGGACCGGTCGCTGGCTCATGTCGGAATCGGGCTACCCATGAGCCGGAAGATGCTGACGGAAAGAGTCCTGGCGACCTGCGCCGAAGTGGACTTCCCGGAGGGGATGGCGGGATACATCCGGCTCGTCGTGACCCGCGGACTCGGGGATCTGGGGATCAACCCGAAGAAGTGTCTCTCGCCGACCTTGTTCTGCATCGTCAGCACCATTCGTCTGTATTCCAGCGACGCGTACGAACGCGGAATCCCGCTGGGGCTGGCCCGGCACATGCGCCGACCCGGACCGGAGACGCTGAACCCGAACATCAAGAGCAACAACTATCTGAACAATGTGCTGGCGTTGGCTGAAGGCACCCGCGGGGAAGGACTCGTGGAGGCGCTCATGCTGAACCGCGACGGCTATGTCGCGGAGGCCACGGTGGACAATGTCTTCTCGATCGTGAAGAGCGAAGGGTGGGAGGCGGATCCGGGTCGCGTGGAAATCCGCACTCCGACCGAGGAGTACTGCCTGGTGGGGATCACGCGGGACACCGTGATGGAACTCGCGCGGCAGCGGGGGTATCGCGTGACCGTGCGGAACGATCTCCTGCCGATCGATTTCGTCGGACCCGGGAAGGAGTGCTTCATGACCGGGACCGGCGCGGGGGTCATGCCCATCACGAGCATCGAGGGCGTGGAGGTCGGAGACGGGAAGCCCGGGGTGGTCAGCAAGGGGTTGATCACCGACATCGAGGCCATGATGGAGGACCGCGCCCACGGGTTGCCGCTGGAGACGCCCGTTGGCGAAATCGACGACTACCTTTCCGGTCGGGCGGTCACCGGCGTTCGGTAGAGGCAGGGCCGAGCGTCCGCTTCAGTGCGCAAGCCCGAGGATGATTGTGTGTCCCTGATCGCGTCGGATGACGACTTCGTCGTCCCGTTCCAGCGGGATGGTGTTCGGGTGGTTGTCGGATGCCACCATGGCGGGGCCGCGGGTGATGCGTACTCGGATGACCGAGGACTCAGGCAACACGATGTGGTCCATCTGTTCGGTGGAGTTGTTGAAGGCCAGCCCGAGCCCGATGCGAAAGATCCCCCCGGTGATCGATCGGTAGTAGCCGGAGGATCCGAACGGGGTGGCCACAACCACTCCGTCTCCCACGATCTCGTCTCCGAACTCCCGGTCGTCCACCCAGACCCGGTAGCGCACTCCGGAGGTCGGGTTGGCGTTGTGGACCATGATGTCATTGAGACTCACGCGGGACTGCCCGAGCGCCTCGGCGCGGATCTTGGAACACTTCGTGCGGGCGAGTTCCCCACAGGCCAGTTTCTCCAGAACCAGCGCGGCCCGGCTTGGTTCACACTTCTTGCCCCGTCGACTTTTCCGAAGAGGCAGCTTGGGGATGCCGGGCCAGTCGCGTTCGCTCCCCAGCAGAAGACCATCGCCACCGTAGGTGATGATGGCTTCGGGGTCTTCTGTGACCACGGAGAGCCCGGCTTCCTTCACGGCAGGAAGGATCTCCGCCGAATCCGGCCCGAGAACCAGAACCCGCTGCACGCAGGGGGTCTTGTTCGATGAAGTGGTCATGCCTCTCTCCTCGATGGCAAGTCACCGACTGAGAATCCGTGTGTCACTGCCGGATGTCAACAGGGGAGCGAATCCCCGGGGAAGGTGGTATGGTGTCCGCATCATGTCCGCTTTGGTGAGCGGATCGTTCATCGTCCGAGGCCCGAGGAGTTCCGCATGAAGAGACTGTCCGTTGCCGCGCTTCTGGCCGCGGCTCTGATCCCGACCCTGACCGCCGGGGCACAGACAATCCCGGTAGTGGCCTCCACCACGGAATACGGGATTGGAATGGCGGCGCTGACTCTCCCCGAAGAGGTCCGTGGCCCGCACAGTCTCCGAATGGATGTTCGGGGGGGGTACTTTGTCGCGGAAGGCCTCCAGATGCAGGCGGAGGCCAGCGTACGGTTCTGGCCGCTGGGGAACCGCGCGCCGCGCGGGTACGGAATGGGAGCCAACGCGCTGTGGTTTCCCGATCTCGGACCGGGGAATCGGAACATGTACCTTCTGCTTGGAGGGGGCGTGGTGCGCCAGAACTACCCGGGGCAGGAAGCAACCATGGACGGACTGGCCCGGGTAGGGTTTGGCGTGAAGCTCCGGTCTCCGGTGCTGCGCTATGTCTGGATGACTCACGCGGCGGTGGAGTTCCGGTCGGAGGCTCACTTCGCGGACGAGGTCGAAACGACCTCCGGCTTTACGGTCGGGGTGTCCCGCTTCCACTAGGTGGCGCTGCGGAGAGCCAGTTCTCCTCAGGCCGGGTCTCCTGATACCTGTATTGTGAGCGGGTTCCCGGCTTCGGGCCGCGTATCCGGCCGCGGAGAGCCAGCCGGGTCGGCGTCCTCCGTCAGCCGAGGATTACTTCGTCTCCGTCCTCCGAGATTCGCATCCCCATTCCCTCCACCGCGCGCCGATCCGGCGAATCCGGATCGAGCACGGGATTCGTATGGTTCATGTGCGTGAACCGGATCTCCGTGTCGATTCCGGCCAGTACCGGCAGCGAATCCGCAATGGCCGGGTGGGGCACGGCGTTGGAGTCGTCGCGGTTCAGTTCGGAGCGCCGGAAGAAGGTCCCGTCGAGGATGGCCACATCCGCCGCCCGAACCTGCGCGATGGTGTCCGGCGTGAGCGCGTCCAGATCCGGCGCGTAAAAGAGGGAACGCTCCGGTCCTTCGATGCGGAATCCCACCGTGTCACCGGCCTCGCTCCGGTGCGGGACGGGAATCGCCTGGATCATGAGGTCGTCCAGCGCGGTGTCCCACCCCGGATGGAGCACTTGCGGCGAGAGGTGCCCTTCCCGGAAGAGGCGCGCGAGCGGTTCCTGCGACTCCAGAAAGTGAAGGTTGGCCTCCGTGGCCCAGAGCGGAGTTCCGGTGGCGGCCCAGGCTTCGCGGCCGAAGAGCGGCAACCCGGCGACATGGCCCGCATGGAGGTGCGTCAGAAGAAGGGCGCGCGGCGGCGTGTCAAAGGACTGGCCCGCGCATCGGGCGAGTTCGCGGAGTTGAGCCGGCAGGTCCGGCGTGGCGTCGATCACGGCCACGCCCCCGCGCGTGATCAGCCCCAGGCACGCAACCCGTCGCGCCCTGCGCGGATCTCCCACGGCGGAGAGGCACGCTTCGCAGGCGCATCCCAGGTGCGGAAAGCCGCCGTCCTGCACAGATCCGAGGACGATGGCGCGAGGGGTCCGGTTCGACACGGGCGTTCTCCAAGGTTGGGAGGATCGCCCGGAGTCTGTACGATGATTCGGGTTCCGGCAAGGAGGCGAAGACCATGCGAATCCTGATTGCGGGAGGTTGCGCCGGGATACGCACCGCGGTCCGCGCGGAGGCCGAGGCCGCGGGTTGCGAGACAGGGGACTTTACGCGGGATGCGGCGGCATCGCTTCATGCGCGGGACGCCGTCGTGGATCTGGGGCTTTCCCCGCAGGAGCGACTCCCGGGCGAGGCGCTGATCCCGGCGGAGAGTGAGCGCGCGGAGGATGTGGCAGGCGGTGTCCCTGAGGGCGTGCGCCTGGTGCGAAGGTCGCTGGTGGGGGCGGCTCCTGACGCACCCGATCCCTGGCGACGCGCCGCGCACGCGGCGGAGCGACCCGCGCTCGAACGCGGCGGGATCATCCTGCGTGCGGGGCTTCTCATGGGGTCGTGCGCCGAGTCGGAGGCGCTGGTCCGTGTCGTGAAGCGTTCTCGGCTGGTGCCTTTGCCCGGTCTTGCCCGGGCGCGGATTGAGCCGCTGGCGGTGGATGATTTCGTGCAGTTTGTCCTTCTTGCGGCGACCGGTCCCGCGCTGCCCGGCCACGAGTACGATCTGGGATGCGGGGAGTTCCTCACGGGAGAGCTGCTCGTGCGGGACCTGGCCGCAGCCCTCGGCATTCGCCGCGCGGGAGTGGCGCTTCCCGGCCTGCTGCGCGGCCCACTCGCCCGGGCATGGGCACAGCCGGGCTTTCCGCGCGCCTCGGCCGATCATCTCCTCCGGGCACTCGCGGGCGGCCTCCTGCCTGTGCGAATGGCCGCGTGGAAGGACTTCGATCACAAACCCCGGGACCTTCGCGAATGCCTGGCCGCGGCCGCCGGAATGACGCTGCCGCCGAGATCCGGTCCGCGTGGAGGACGGTTTGGGTCGTGGGAAGCTCCGAAGGCCCGAGGGCTCCTCGGAAAGAAGTTGCGCGGGCCGAAGAGGCGGGGGCGCGGCTAGCCGCTCTTGATGGCCTGCGCGATCAGGCGTTCCCCGTCGCCCCCCGCGAATCCCCGGATGGCGGCCACCCCGGCGGCTCCGGCCGCGAAGCAGGCGGCGGCGGTGCTTGCGGTCACTCCTCCAAGCGCCACGACCGGTGCCGGCGCAAGGGCTGCCAGGCGTTCGAGTTCAGCCGTCCCCAGCGGGGAGGCGCCGGGCTTCGACTTCGTTGCGAACACGGGGGAGAGCAGAATCCAGTCGGCGCCCTGTGCGCGAGCGAGTTCCGCTTCGCAGTGGCAGCTCATGCCGAGAGCCATCCCGGCGGGGAGAAGCGGGCGAATCTCCCCGGGGGGCGGGCTGTCGGCCGGAAGGTGCAGCCCGTCGGCACGGAGCGCGAGCGCGGCCTCCACGCTTTGATTGACCACAAAGCACGCGCCCGCGCGGTGGGTGGCTTCCCGGAGGCGGGTTCCCGTGCGGATCAGTTCCTCCGCGGAGCGACCCTTCCCGCGGAGCTGAATCGAAGCCAGACCGGCGGTCAGGAGCTCTTCGGCGCGAGAGACCAGTGCGCCCTCCGGCAGGAAGCCGAGCTCGGCAATGAACTGCGTTCGTCCGGGGCATCGGGCGTGCATGGAACCTCCTCCCGGCGTGGCCTTCAGCATACCGCGGATCGAGGGCGATTGACTCCCCCGGACGGCGTGTCTACCCTGCACGCACGCTTCCGGCTGCCAAGGCGAGGAGGACCGCATGGCCGACACGCTCCAGATTGCGGGGCAGGACTTTTCATCCCGGCTCCTTGTGGGGACCGGGAAGTTCGTCTCGCCGGAGATCATGCGATCCGCGATCGACGCCACGGGATCGGAGATTGTGACGGTCGCGCTTCGACGCGTGGATCTTGATTCGCGGGAACCGAACCTGCTGGAGTTCATCAACCGGGAACGCGTTCAGCTTCTGCCCAACACCTCCGGTGCGGTCGACGCGGGCGAAGCGGTTCGCCTGGCCCGGCTTGCAAGGGCGGCGGGTCTCTCCGAATGGGTGAAGCTGGAAGTGACGCCCGACCCGCGCTGGCTGCTTCCCGATCCCGTGGAGACGCTGGCCGCGACGGAGACGCTGGTGAAGGAGGGGTTTGTGGTGCTGCCCTACATCGGCGCGGACCCGGTGCTCGCGAAGCGGCTGGAGGAGGCGGGTGCCGCCACGGTGATGCCGCTGGGATCGCCGATCGGGTCGAATCGCGGGCTGAAGACGCGCGACTCGGTGGCGATCATCGTGGAGCAGGCCGGAGTGCCTGTGGTAGTGGACGCGGGGCTCGGCGCGCCTTCGCACGCGGCGGAAGCCATGGAACTGGGCGCGGACGCGGTGCTGGTGAACACTGCCCTTGCGGTCGCCCGGGATCCCGTGGCGATGGCGCACGCGTTCCGACTGGGTGTGGAAGCCGGGCGCCAGGGCTATCTTGCGGGGACCGCGGCGCCGCGAGCCGGGGCGGAAGCCTCGAGTCCGCTCACCGGGTTTCTGGGCAGCGCGCCTTGAGCTTCGCCGAGGTGTGCGCGGACATTGGCCGGAAGGACCTGTTGCGAGCGTCCGCGTCCGCGTCGGCGGCGGATGTGGATCGCGCGCTGGCGTCGTCCTCGCCGGATCTCTTCGACTTCGCGGTCCTTCTCTCCCCGGCGGCCGATGATCGCCTGGAAGAAATGGCCCGTGCCTCGCATGAGATCACCATGCGCCGGTTCGGGCGGACGGTGCAGCTGTATGCGCCGCTCTATGTGTCCAACGAATGCGTGGAGAGTTGCACCTACTGCAGCTTCGCACGGGAGAATCCGGTTGTGCGTCGTACGCTGACGCTTCCCGAGGTGTGCGAGGAAGCCGAGATGCTCCGCGACGCGGGGTTCCGGCATGTGCTGGTCGTGTCCGGAGAGCACCCGCGTCTGGTGTCGCCCGAGTACATGGCGTCGATACTGCGTGAACTGGCCGGGGACTTCGCGAGCCTGTCGGTGGAAGTGCAGCCGCAGACCACCGAGGTCTACCGGGAATGGACGACTGCGGGCGCGGACGGGCTGATCGTCTATCAGGAGACTTACGACCGCGAAGTCTACGCACGCGTGCATACCGCGGGGAAGAAGCGCGACTACGACTGGCGCCTCCAGACGCCGGAACGCGGTGCGGAAGCGGGGATGCGCCGAATCGGAATCGGGGCGCTTCTGGGGCTTGCGGACTGGCGCGTCGAGGCGCTCCACCTGGCGGCGCACGCGCAGTATCTTCTGCGCGCGTGCTGGAGGACGGCGGTCACGGTTTCGCTGCCGCGACTTCGGCCCGCCGCGTATTCCATTGCCGCGCCGCATCCCGTGTCGGACCGGGACATGGCGCGGATTGTCTGCGCGCTTCGAATCCTCCTTCCGGATGTGGGGATTGTCCTGTCCACGCGGGAGAGCGCGTCCTTCCGGGATGGACTGCTTCCCCTGGGCATCACGCAGATGAGTGCGGGTTCCAAAACCGAACCGGGCGGGTATTCCGGCATGGACACGGAAGAACAGTTCAGCGTGGAGGACGCCCGGTCACCGGCGGAAGTTGCGCAGGCCATTCGCGCGCGCGGCTTCGACCCGGTGTGGAAGGACTGGGAGGCGGTCCTGCATGGGTGAGTTCCTGCTGAACGGCAAGTCCCATCCGACAGCACCGGGCATGACCGTCTCGGACCTTCTCCGAGGGCTGAAACTCGACCCGCGCTGGGTGGTGGCGGAAGTGAACGGACAGGCGACAGGGCGCGAACTCTTCGACCGGACCCGGATCAGCCCGGGCGACCGCGTGGAACTGGTTCGGCCGATGGCGGGGGGGTAGGCCGCCGTCACCCTCCCTGACGATAGGCTGCGAGCGCCTCCGCTTCGGATGGCGTTCCGAGTCTGGGGCGATAGTAGGCGGCCAGCTTTCGCGCGTCATGGGATTGCGGCGCGTCCCGAAGAATGCGATCAAGCTCCGCGGTGGCCTCGTCGGTATTGCCCATTTCCGCCAGCGCGATTCCCCGATGGAAACGCACTCTCCATGACCGGGGCCACTCTTCCAAGATGCGCCCTCCCTCACGAACGGCGGCCTCCTCGTCTCTCGCGAGATTCAGCGCGAAGATCAGACTCCATCGTGCGGCGTCGTAGGTCGGATCCGTTTCGCAGGCAAGCCGATACTCCTTTGCCGCCGCGGCGTAGTCCTTTCGGACCATCCAGATCTTCGCGTAGTTCTGATGCGCGGCAGCCCACAGGCGTGTCATCTGTCGATCATCCCGCGGGGTGGGGGCGGTGCGGAAGAAGCGGCGGAGTTTCCTCTCTCCGCTGTCGAAAAAGCCGTTCTGGATTTCGCGGGCGGCCATGGAGACATCGACAAGATCCTTGGGGTCATAGCCCGTCAGGTGCATTTCCTCCTCCGTGGTGCCGGGTCGTGCGGTCCCGCCGCTCCCCCCCAGATAGCCCAGGCTGGCGAGCGCTTCCAGCGTCTCGGCGTCCGGGTTCGCCGCTTCCACCGTGGCTTCCCCGGCGGAGAGGATGGCGGCCACCTGTGTCGCAAGGAACCGGCGCATCCGGTCGGCGTCGTCGGGCAGCGACCGGGTTTCGCCCGGATCGCGCGCGAGATCGTAGAGTTCGGGCCGTGGCGCCCAGACGAACTTGGCGTTGCGCGTTCGGATGGCCTTCAGTCCCGATCCCCCGTAGAAGAGCTTCGTCTTGATCGACTCGCAGTAGGCCACACTGTCCGGGGCCGGGCCGATTCCCCGCATCAGCGGGACCAGCGACCCCCCCAGCCCGAGCGAAGGCTCCGCCGCGCCCGCAAGTTCCAGCACGGTGGCCGCGACATCCATCGTGCGCACCTGATCCGGAATGACCCGTCCTGCGCAGTCGGCCCCGGGCGCGTGGATCACGAGCGGTACGCGAATGGTGTCGTCGTACAGGAAGATGCCGTGTCCGTCCTCGCGATGCTGATCGAGCCCCTCTCCATGGTCGGCGGTCACCACGATCACGGTTTCTTCCGACAGCGCGGACGCGGCCAGTCGCTTCATCAGACGGCCCAACTGGTGATCCGTATATTCGATCTCGGCCAGATACAGATCCGCCGTGCGAGCACTCCACGGCGGGGGTGGGTCGAAGGGGAAGTGCGGGTCGTAGATGTGCGTCCACAGGAAGAACGGCCGGGGCGCCCCGGCAAGCCACGCGATGGAACGGTCGACCGCTTCCGCCGCGCGCCGGTCCGCCTTGGGGAGCCAGTGCGTCTGATCGGGGTAGAGCGACTCGTCGTGCTTCACATACCCCGGCGTGAGGTCGTCGTCGTAGTGGTCGAATCCCTGCGCGATCCCGAACTTCGAATCCAGCACCAGCGCGGAGATGACGGCCCCGGTCGCATACCCGGCATCCCGGAGCTTCTCCGCGAGAGTGACGGCGCTTTCGGCCACCTTGAAGTCCGCGTTGTAGCGCACGCCATGTCCGAGCGCGGGGATGCCGGTCATGAGCGTGGTATGGCTGGGAAGCGTGACGGGGACATCCGCGATCCCCAGTTCAAAGAGCGTTCCGGAGCGGGCGAGCGCGTCAAGGTGGGGCGTGTGCGCATCGGGGTGTCCGTATGCGCCGATGCGGTCGGGGCGCGTCGTGTCCAGCGTCACGAGGAGCACGCCGGGGCCTTCCGGCGGGGTGGAGCAGCCGGGGGCCAGTACGCCCGCCAGCAGCGCCACCATGGTGGCGGTCGCCAATCGAGAACGGTCGGGTCTGCATCGGTTCATGACGCTTTCGCCTTCGCATTGCCCGGCCCGTGCCGGGACACGCAGGCTACCAGACGCCCGGAGAGGTGGCCACCGGGAGCGGCACGCGGCTTGCCTCGGCACGGGAATGCGCCTACAGTCGCGCCCCATGAGATACCGTTCCCTGGGGGAGCACCCCATCGAGGTGTCCGAAGTCGGGCTCGGCACATGGCAGGCGGGGGGGTCCATCCTCCTCGGCGGTGCGCCGACCGGATACGGCGCCGTACCCCGAAGTGAAGCGAAGCGCGGGATCGAGCGTGCGCTGGATGCCGGTGTGAACTTCTTCGATACAGCGGACTCCTACGGTCTGGGCCGCGCCGAACGCATTCTGGGAGAGGTGGTCGGGCCGCGTCGCGGACAGGTGGTGCTGGCGACCAAGTGCGGCTGGGTTCCTGATGGTATCGAGCGATGGACGAAGGACCTCTCACGCGAACACATTCACGCGGCGGCACGACGCTCGGCGACCCGGCTTCGCGTAGACACGCTGGACCTTCTGCAGCTTCACGCGATCCCGGACGAGGGTGCGGAAACGGATCGCGCGCTCGATGCGCTTGATGAGTTGAAGGCGTCCGGCCTCATCCGGCTTGGCGGCGTGAGCGTCGGCACGGACTACGAAGCCGGTGTCCGACTGCTTGGCTCCGGCCGGGTGGATGTTGTGCAGGCCACCTTCAATCTGCTGCAGCAGGGCGCGCTCACGGAGCTGCTGCCTGCGGCTCTGGAACACCGGGTGGCGGTCATCGCCTCCATTCCGCTGGCCTACGGATTTCTCTCGGGGCGGTACACCCGAAAGACCGAGTTCCCGCCCGACGACTGGCGAAGCAGCCTCACGCGGGAAGAGGTGGAAGCGCGCGTCGCCCGTGCCGAGGAGTTTCGTTTCCTTTCGACTGACGGCGGTCGCACCCTGATGGAAGCGGCGCTGCTCTTCACACTGTCGCACCCGGCGGTGGCGGCCACGATCCCCGGCTTTCGCAGCCCCGAGCAGGTGGACGGACTGGTCGGGAGTCTCCGCACGCCTGCGCTGACGGACATCGAGATCGCGCGGGCGCGGGAACTCGGCCGGAGCCGTACGGCGGGGGCCCCCGTGCCCGGATAGCGCGCCATGTCCACTGTCGACATACTGCTGCCCGTGCGCGATTCGGTTGCGACGCTGCCCGATGCACTCGAAGGAATCCGAACCCAGACACTGCCTGACTTCCGCTGCCTCATCCTGGACGATGGGTCGCGAGACGCATCCGCGGAAGTGGGGGAGCGTTACGCCGCGGAGGACGGTCGCTTTGAGATCGTGCGCGGGGAGCGACGCGGACTGGTCCCGACTCTCAATGACGGACTGGCCCGCGTGCGTGCGCCGCTCGTAGCCCGCATGGACGCCGACGACGAAATGATGCCGGAGCGCCTTGCGGAACAGGTCGCGTTCCTTCGCGCGGATCCGGAGGGGACCGTGGTGTCGTCGCTGGTGGAGTTCTTTGGCGAGAGCGTGTCGGAGGGGCTTCGCGGTTATGAGCGATGGCTGAACTCGCTGGTGACGCATCGCGCGGTGACCCGTGACCTTCTGGTCGAGTCCCCGCTTCCGCATCCATCGGTCATGGTGCGCACGGATGCGTTGCGCGCCGTGAACGGATACTCCGACGGGCCTTTCCCGGAAGACTATGACCTCTGGCTGCGCGGCTGGCGGGCCGGGTGGCGGTTTGGAAAAGTACCCAAAGTGCTGACGCGTATTCGCGAACACAGGAGAAGGCTCACCTGGACGGATTCGCGGTATTCGCCCCGGGCTTTTCTGGAGTGCAAGGCGGAGCACCTGGCCGGGACTCTTCGGGAGCGAGAGCATGCGACCGGCGACGGAGAGGTCCACGCGATCGTCTGGGGCGCGGGACGCGACGGGAAGCGCATGGCGAAGGCGCTGCGGAAGGGCGGGGTGGCTCTCCGGCACTTTGTGGACATCGCGCCGACAAAGGTCGGCCGCCGCACGATGGGCGTGCCCATTCTCCCGGCTGAAACGCTGGTCGAGCGGCCGGATTGCGTGGTGCTGGCGTGCGTGGGAACGAAAGGCGCGCGCGCCCAGATCCGCGAGCGGCTAGCGCGGTGGGGATACGCCGAGGGCCGGGACTTCTTCTGCCTGGCCTGACGCGGGAGTTTCGCTCCACGCCTCGCCCTCCACCAGTCGCACCCGCGGCGCCCACGGATCGACCCGCGTCTGGTTCCCGTCGACGACGAAGCGGTACCGCGCCCCACCGTCTGTGGCCGGAATGTGGGCCGTCCAGGTTCCGCGAGTCCGCGTCATGGGGACGCGGCCGAGCGGCGTCTCGACTTCCATCAGGAACTCTCCGCGATCGCGCGCCGTAATGCGAAGGCCGGTCTTCGGATGTGCGCCTGGCTTCCGTGCGATGGCGCGCCGGACGATCCCCTGCTCCGCGTCGATCCGCGCTCGTGCGTCATCGGGGGCGTCACGGCGGGCGGCCTCCAGCGCGTGCGCGGCCTCTTCGAGCCGCCCCATTCGGAAGAGGGCCCGGGCGCGTGTCTCCTGCAGGAGCGCCCGGACTTCCCGCGACGGGCGAACGCTCGATGCCTCCGCACGGTCGAGTGCCACCAGAGCACCTTCCTCGTCCCCGGCCGCCATCCGCGCCTTCGCCAGATTCATGACGATCGCGAACAGCAGGGTTCGGCGTTCCCGCGTGAGATCCTGCGTGGTCGCCCGCGCGCGCGCTTCGATGGAGTCGAGGGAGTCGGGGCTGTGCTCACCGGTGTGGAGGACGATGCGTGCCACTTCCGCCAGTTCCTCCAACGCTTCCGCCGCGGCGTGGTCTCTCCCGGCGTCCAGTCGGACCTGTGCGCGGTCGGACACCGTATCGGAGGCGTCGGCGTCGCGGGCCTGTCGCCAGCGGCGGAGCGCGTCGTCGTGCCTCCCGAGGAAGTCCAGCGCCTGTCCGAGGCGGAGGTAGCCCCATGCGTTGATTCGGCGGCTTCCGGCGCCGCGCCCGTCGAGGAGCGCCCCGAGCTCTGCGGCCGCGCCCGCGAAGTCGCCGCCGTAGAGCTTCGTCCGGGCAAGCCGGTAGTCCAGGAAGCCGCGAAGCGACCGCCGGTTCGCCTTGTCCCGAAGCCAGAGCCACTCGGGGAGGGCGAGTTCGGAGAGGTGCAGCTCGTCGAGGATGCGGCCATTCAGCCAGCGGAAGAGTTCGTTTTCCGGATAAGTGTCCCGGAGATCGCGGGAGTAGCCCAGTGCGGTCCAGTGCTCGTCTTCGAAGGAAGTCTGAAGCTCCGCCAGGAAGAACCGCGCTTCCACCGACACGAGTGTGCCGTGGATGGCGGCCTCCTTCAGTTCGGCCATTCCCTTTTCGCGATCCCCGTGCAACCCGAGGAATCCGCTGAAGAACTTGAGGACGCTCGGCAGGACATCGGCGTAGTAGTGATAGATGCCGAGGCCGAGCTTCGCGTCACCGAGGTCCGGCGCGTGTTCGGCAACCCACTCCAGATGCTTGACGCCGCGCCGTCCGGTGCGATACGCGGACCACCAGTCCTCGCGCAGCGCCAGGTAGCGCGCCTTGTAGCCGTAGGCGCCGCCCAGGAAAAAGCGCGCGGCGACATCGTCGGGATCCCGGTCGGCGGCGGCCTCTCCGAGTTCGATCGCGGCGTCCATTCTCGCGAAGAACTGTTTCTCCGCGCTGCTTCCGCTGCCGGTGCCTTCCAGTCCCGTCGCCACGCGATGCCACTCGATGCCTCCGTGGAGAAAGTCCGCGGCGGGGCTTTGCGGATGGCGCTCCCGGATGCGTTCAAATCGGCGGGCCGCGTGTTGCATGCGTCCGTGGTAGAGGTGGTCGAGACCGGCCAGCGCGTCCGCCTCGGATTCTTCATCCAGGAGGCGCGTCTGCGTCCGGGCGTGCGCGGAAGTTGCGGGAAGAGAGAGCGAGAGGGCGGCCGCAAGGATGGCCGCGCCGAGGACGAAGCGGGTCTCAGTAGGTCGCAACCTGCCGGGCCCCTTCGATGACATCCTGAACTTGCGGCAGGATCATGTCCTCCAGCGCGGGGGAGTAGGCAACGGGTGTGTCCATTCCCGCGACGCGCCGGACGGGCGCGTCGAGCCACGGGAACAGGTCGTCCGCGACGCGTGCGGCCACCTCCGCCCCGAACCCGCAGGTGACATGGTCTTCGTGAACGACGAGGCACCGGTTCGTTCGCTTCACGGACTCCGCGACCGATTCGAAGTCCCAGGGCGCGATCGTTCGGAGGTCCAGGATCTCCACTTCGATTCCTTCTTCCGAGAGCCGGGCGGCGGCCATCTCCGAGCGGCGCACGAGCGCACCCCAGGTGACGAGCGTCAGGTCGGTCCCGGGCCGGTGGGTTCGGGCTCGCCCGAAAGGAATGCAGTGGTCCGAATCCGGGAGCGGGCCCTTCGCGTAGGGCTGCCGGTAGATGTGCTTGTGCTCCAGAAAGAGTACGGGGTCCTCGCACCGGATGGCGGTCCGCAGAAGGCCGCTGGCGTCGAGCGCGTTCGACGGGAACGCGACACGAAGGCCCGGACAGTGCGCGAAGATCGATTCTCCCGACTGCGAATGATAGACGGCGCCACCCTGCAGGTAGCCGCCGATGGGAATGCGGATGACCACGGGGCAGGCGAACTCGCCGCCGCTGCGCCATCGCATCATGGCGAGTTCGTTCCGGATCTGCATCATGGCGGGCCACACATAGTCGAAGAACTGGATCTCGACGACCGGCTTGATTCCCCGCACGGCCATCCCCACTGCACGGCCGACGATGTTCGCCTCTGCCAGCGGCGAGTTGAACACGCGGTCTCCTCCGAAGCGCGTCTGGAGTCCGTGGGTCACCTTGAAGACGCCCCCCTTGCCGGGGATGTCGGAAAGGAGGTGCTCACGGGACGCGTCCGCGACATCTTCTCCGAAGACGACCATGCCCGGATTGCGTTCCATTTCCTCAGCAAGGCAGCGGTTCACCAGCCCCACGATGGACTCCGGCTCTCCCTCCCGGGAAGGCGGAGAGTCGAAGTCCGGCCCCGTGGGATCCACCGCGGGAGAGTAGAGGTGGGCGGCGGCCTCTTCCCGGGAGCGCTTTGGCTTGGGAGCTTCCTGTGCGCGGGCCGAGGCTTCCTCTACGGTGGCGGTCGCTTCGGCGCGGATCTCGTCCAGTTCCTGCTGCGTGGCGGTTCCGTCGTCGATGAGCCTGCGGGAGAAGGTGGCGATGCAGTCTCGCGCAGCCTCCTGCTCCAGTTCCCCGGCGTCGCGGTAGGCGCGATGATCGTCGGAGAGGGAGTGGGAGTACGGGCGCGTCACCTGGCTGTGCAGGAGCCCGGGGCCTTCGCCCGCGCGGATGTGCGCGAGAAGTTCTTTCGCCTTGCGGTGGCTCTCCACGGGGTCGGTTCCGTCGCACTGCTCCACACGGAGGCCGGGATAACTCGCGAGGACGGCGGATATGCTGCCGCCGGGAGTCTGGTGCTCCACGGGAGTGGAAATGGCGTAACCGTTGTCCTCCACATGAAAGAGAACCGGGAGCTTCCCCACCGACGCGGTGTTCAGGCCTTCCCAGAACTCACCCTGACTGGTCGTTCCGTCTCCGAGAGACGCATAGGACACTTCGCCTCCGTGGAAGCGGTCTTCGCGGTTCTCGATTCCCGGGAGCCGCTCAAAGAGCGAACCCGCTTCCGCACACCCCACCGCGTGGAGTACCTGGGAGCCGGTCGGGCTGGACTGCGAGACGATATTCAGGCGGCGGTGCCCCCAGTGGCTCGGCATCTGGCGGCCGTGTGAGTTGGGATCCGTGCTGGCGGCGACGGCGCTCTGGAGCATCTCCTCGGGCGTCATCCCGAGCATCAGGCACAGCGCACGGTCCCGGTAGTACGGGAAGAACCAGTCCGAACCCGGGCGCATCAGATGCCCGATGGCGGTGAGCACGGCTTCGTGGCCCGCGCCGGAGATCTGGAAGAAGATGAGATTCTTCCGCTTGAGACGGATCTCCTCGTCGTCGACGGCGCGTGAGAGCACCATATTCCGGAAGAACAGGAGCAGGTCATCGCGGGAGAGAACGGCGTCAGGGTTGGGATGCTGTCGGACGGTCATGCTCCTCTCCGGCTGATTCTACAGGGGGAAACAGGCCGGGGGACCGTATCACGGGTGCCGGGAGCGGGCAACGCTCCGTACGAACGGGGGCTTCCCCGGCTTGCCGGGCTTTCTGGCGAGTGGTAAAGTGTCCGCGCCCGATTCGGCATCGCCGACGGGTTGCTCGTGTGGTTCGGCTCGCGAGGGGTCGGACGCCGCGCTCTTGAGGGAAGTCCGGACGCCGGAGGAAAGCATGAATCGCACCGACTGCCGTGTGTCCGCCCTTCTGGGCATGGTGCTCGCGGGGCTAGTCACATTCGCTCCCCGTCCCGCGCCCGCTGCGGCCTGGGAGGCTGTCGAAGGGGATGTGGGCCGGAATCCCTCTCGGATCGTTCTCTATGGCCGCGGCGGCTACGGGCATGTGTTCGGCACCGAACTCAAGGGCGTGGACGCCGGTCCCGTTGCGGGGGGTGGCATGGCCGCCCGCCTCTTCGGCAGCTTCAGTCTCGATGTGGGCGCCTCCATGTGGCGCGGGGGCTTCGACAACCAGATGGTCCACCTGCTCGATGTGCCCTTCCGCGATGACGGGCGTTCCGGGCATGCGGCGGGACAGGTGGAGGTGCTCTCGATTCGGGCGGGCCTGCGTCTGGACGGGGTCTCGGAGCGCGACTGGCGCGCGGTGCCTTATGCCGCGCTGTTCGCCGCCTATCACACTACCACCGTCACCGTCGACTCGGTGGACGGCGTTGCCCGGGGAGATTCCTTTGAAGCGTCCCACCCGGGAGGAACGGCACGCGCCGGGCTTCTCGTGGCGGTGGCTCCCGGACTCCTGCTGGACCTGGGCGCAGACTACGAAGTTCTTGAAATGCAGTTCGGGACAGCATCGGCTGTCCACTTCGGCGCGGGGCTCGCATACCGGTTCTAGGCCGGAATCTCACCCGGTTCATCGCGAGGCACCGCCCACAGGTCATCGGAAGGGAGTACCCTCATGGTGGATCCGCGCAACACCCGGCTTGCTGAAAGTCTCGTCCAGTACTCCATGGAGATCGCGCCGGGGGACAATGTCCTCCTGGACTTTCGAGGCACGGAGACGATCGACCTCATGAAGGAGGTCGTGACCGCTGTCACGGAAGCGGGTGGCACTCCGCACTGCCTCCTGGGCGATGACTCCATCAACCGCCGGTTTCTTCGGTCCGCGAACGAGTCGCAGGTCGAGGCGGCGGGTGCCGTACTTGAGAAGATGATGCGGGAGATGCAGGCGTACATCCGCGTCAACGGGACGCACAACCCGTTCGACCTGTCCGACATCCCGGAGGACGCCCTCAAGTGGGATCGGGAACAGATCATGGAGCGCGTGCATCTGAAGATTCGGGTTCCGGGAACGAAGTGGGTCGTGTTGCGCTTCCCCGGGAACGCCATGGCGCAGATGGCGAAGATGAGCCGCGAGGCCTTCGCGGACCTCTACTACAATGTCTGCACGCTGGACTACGGGCGCATGAGCCGGGCGATGGATCCGCTGGTGGCGCTCATGGAGCGCACGGACAAGGTACGCCTGACCGCGAAGGACACGGATGTCACGCTGTCGATCAAGGATATCGGCGTGGTGAAGTGCGACGGGCGACGGAACATCCCGGATGGCGAAGTCTTCACCGCTCCCGTGCGGGATTCGGTGGATGGGGTCGTGACCTACAACGCCGGTGCGCTCTATTCGGGAACCAGTTGGGACTGGATTCGCCTCACCTTTGAGAAGGGACGGATTGCGGGCATCGATGCCTCAAACGATGTGGAGAAACTTCGCAAGATCTTCTCCACGGACGAAGGCGCCTCGTTCGTGGGTGAGTTCGCCTTCGGCCTCAATCCCTATCTGGATCTGGCCATCAAGGACACCCTCTTCGACGAAAAGATCTACGGGTCGTTCCATACCGCTCTCGGTCAATGCTACGACACCACGGAAAACGGAAACCGGTCGTCCATCCATTGGGATCTCGTTTGTATCCAGACGCCGGAGTATGGCGGCGGATCCGTCTGGTTTGATGGCGAACTGGTTCGGGAAGACGGGGAGTGGGTGCATCCGGACCTGAAGGCCACGCTCTCGCGGGAAGCGCTGACCGGGGAAGAGACACCGAGTCCGGAACCGGTCGGGTAGACGCACCGGCCCTGGCAAATGACGCCCCCCCGGTCATCGACCGGAGGGGCGTTTCCACGACAGGGATGCGCGACTCTCAACGCACCAGGGTCACTCTCCGGGCTGCCGTGGAGCCGTCATCCGTGTGCAGGCGAATCCAGTACACCCCCGCGGGAGTGCGGCGGCCGGAGTGGTCGGTGCCGTCCCAGCGCGCCTCGCCGTGGCCGGCGGAAAGGGGCCCGTGGTGGAGCGCGCGCACCAGACGACCGTGGACATCGAACACGCCCATCTCCGCGTGCGAAGCATCCGCGGGGAGCGAGAACGACAGCGTCGTCACGCCGGAGGTGGGGTTGGGAGCCGCCGGGTGGAGTCGAAGGCCCGCGTCCGCGGTCACGAGTTCACCGATCCCGGTCGATCCCGTGGCATCCTCCACGGTGTACGAGTAGGACGCTTCGGACCCCGTGCGCTTCGTGTTCGTCACGAGCACGGCGACATACAGAAGCGACTGGAACGGAGTGGGGACCGTGTAGTCAAAGTCCTGGTTTGCGTCGACCGCGGGCTGGACGATCGTGAACGATCCGTCCGGCTTTTCCGCGATGACCGACACGGTGAAGTTCGTGTGCGCGTCGTCCCCGTTGAAGAGGATGCGCGGGTGGTCGGTTGCTGAACCGGGGTTGTAGCGTCGCGGGTGCGTGGCGAGGTGAGCGACATTGTCCGACACATTGGCCGGATAGGTTGAAACATTGCCCGTGCGCGTTCGCATTCGGAGGTAGTCCGGGGATTCCCCGAAGCCATACGGCAGTTCGGCGCGGGAACCCGTGAACCAGCACCACTCCATGAACTCGGGATAGGCCTCGTTCCAGCTGGACCCGTAGGTGGTCAGGATCTCGCTATAGCTCTTGCGCATCGTCCAGCCGCTGTTGGCCGCGCGAAGATCCCAGAAGTCGGTGATGATCTGCACGCCGTGCTTCTCGGACATGTACAGCTGCCAGAGGCAATCCTCGTAGCTGCCCGATCCGCCCTCGTCGAGGCTCTGCTCCGGGTTGGAGAGCTGGCTCCCGCCGTTCAGCGCGTTGAAGTAGTTGTAGAGGTCGTTTGTGTCATCGTAGACGATGTCTTCCATCCATGTGGCGTCCAGTTCCACCCAGCCGCCTTCCGACCAACTGCTGTTCGTGTACTGCGAGGCGTGCTTGAACTCGTGCGCGATGGTGACCTTGGCGCGTCCCAGCTGGGGTCCGTCCGGGTCTGTGTTCGGCGGGAAGAAACCGGTGAATGTGTTGTGCAGAACGATGCGCGTCTTTCCCGCGCCGGTGGGCGTGGTGTACCCGTATGCGCCCATGCTCTCGTAGGACATCTCATACACGCCGGCGGTGAGCGTGGGGGCTTTGAAGGCCAGCGTGTCGACTTCGGTGACCCAGGTGTAGTCCGCATACTCCGCAGACCTCTCCACGAGGTCGGGGATTCCGTTGGCCGGGTCCACATCGGAAGGGTCGACCGCATTCGCTCCGGTCGTCTGGTAGGCGAACTCGAAGATCCCGCTCGGGCTCATGTAGATGGCGCGAGGCTGTGCGCCCGATGGCGTCAGGTAACCATCCATCTCCGCGACCGCCGCTGGTTGCAGGGAATCCCGAAGACGGTGGAACTCGGCGATACGGGGAGTCATGCATCGAATGAGTGTGCGGTTGGCGGGAAGGTAGCGGGGGGAGACGGCCTCCGGCGCGAACACATACCGGAAGCTCTCGAGGAGCCAGGTCTCGGCGGAGATGCGTCCGGCGTTTCGATCCTGATCCAGGAGCTCCATGGCGGCCGCGCCATCCACCGGAGCGGCGGTGACGGGAGCGGCGGCGACGAGAGCCAGCGCGATCATCGCAAGGACGGGTTGAATCCTGAAGTTCATGTCGAGAGGACTCCTTTTCAAAATGTTTGGGGCTACCACGACGGATCCATTCTACACCAAACTCCCGTCCAGACGCAAAAGAGCGGCCGCGCACCTGACAGGCGTTTGCGGATGGTGGTGCTTTCTGGCTTCATAGGACGCGATTCGTGCGGCGCACTCCCGGAGAAAGAGCATTTGCCGATTTCCCACCCGCGGATACACTGGACTCTCAGAGAGTGCCTTGGAATCCGCTTTCCCCGAAGGGTGAACCATGCAGGAGACCCGGACTTGCCACGCAGCGTTCCTCAACGACCTTACCGATCAGTACCTGAAGTTCCACCGCGCCAAGGAAGGGGCCTTCTGGGAGACGCGGATGGGTCTGGCCGATCGCCACGACACACTGTCGAAAGCGGATGTTCAGCTCCAGGAGTTCCTGTCGGATGCGGACACGCTGGCGGAGCTTCGTCGCCGCAGAGAGGCGGAGGGCCTTTCGGTGGATCAGGAGACGATCCTCGACGGCTGGATTCTCATGTTCTCCCGGAATCAGGTGGAGAACCCGGACGCGCGGGTCCTCCGAAAGGAGTCCGTGGAGTTCGAGAACGCTCTTCAGCGCGCTCGCGGAGAAATGAAGCTGGGCTACACCGATCCCCGGAGCGGGGAGTTTGTGCCTGCGTCGTCCGTGGCGCTGGCCAACGGACTGCGGTCCGGAAAGGACGCCGCGTTCCGCAAGGCGTGCTTCGAGGGGCTGCGCTCCATCGAGACCTTCGTGCTGGATCAGGATTACTGCCGGGTCGTTCGTGACCGGAACCGTTTCGCACGGATGCTGGGGTTTGAGGACTACTACGACTACAAGGTTCTCTGGGCAGAGGGCTTCGACAAGAAAACGCTCTTCGGCTACCTGGACGATCTGGAGGAGCGCACCCGGGAGAAGGCGGCTCATGAGCGGAAGGCGCTGGCCTCCCGCGAGGGTGAGGACGCGCTGGAGCCGTGGAACTTCCCCTACCATACCTGGGGATCGATTCAGACGGAGCGGGACGCGTACTTCCGCTTCGAGGATTCCATCGACCGATGGGCGCGGAGTTTTGCGGCACTCGGCATTCGGTATCGGGATGCGCGGATCACGCTGGACCTTGTGGATCGCAAGGGAAAGTACGAGAACGGGTTCATGCACGGGCCGTCTCCGGCCTTCTTCCGTGGGGAAGACTGGCAGCCCGCGGAGATCAACTTCACGGCGAACGCGCTGCCCGACAAACCGGGCAGTGGTTTCCGCGCGTTGCAGACGCTCTTCCACGAAGGTGGCCACGCGGCGCACTTCTCCAACATCCTGATGGGGGCTCCCTGTTTCTCGCAGGAGTACGCGCCGACTTCGGTCGCGTTTGCGGAGACGCAGTCCATGTTTCTCGACAGCATTCTGGAAGACGCGGACTGGCAGGTTCGGTATGCGCTGGATGAGTCGGGGCGGCCAATGTCGGCGGATCTGGTGGAGAAGGGCGTACGCATTACGCACCCGTTCCTTGCGCAGAACATTCGCAACATGCTGGTGGTGTGTTATGCGGAGAAGGAACTCTACGAAATGGCGGAGGAAGACCTCACGCCGGAGAATGTGCTCTCGATGCTTCGGGATGTGGAGCGTCGGCTGGTCGGCCTGCCGGGCGGTTGCCCACGCCCGACGCTGGCTGTGCCGCATCTCCTCTCGGCGGAGGCGTCGTGCTACTACCATGGCTATGTGCTGGCTCAGATGGCGGTGTACCAGACGCGCGACTACTTCCTTCAGCGGTACGGGCACATCGTGGACAACCCCGCCGTGGGCGAAGAACTGGCTCGCGTCTACTGGGCGCCCGGCAACAGCCGCGGGTTTCTGGAACTGGTGGAGGAACTCACCGGGGGTCGGTTCTCCGCGGATGCGCTGGTGGCGCACGCCTCCCTCTCCACGGACGAAGCCGTGCGCATCCAGCGCGAGAGGATGGACCGCGTGGCGGCCCCGGACGCCCCCGCGGAAGAGGTGGACCTGGGTCTGCGCCTGCGCGTGATCCACGGGAAGGAGACGATCGTGGAAGAGGGCGGCTCCGTTCAGGAGGCCGCCGCGCGCTTCCGCGACTGGATCTTCAAGAACTGGCCACGGGACGGAGCCTCCATCACCGGGTGACCCCGGGCGGAAAGGCGGGGTCGGGTGGGGCGAACCGGATACGGGGCACTCCTGGCGCGGAACCGGAACTTCCGGTTTCTCTGGGCTGCGGAAATTGTCAGCTTTCTGGGCGACTGGTTCAACACGATCGCGCTGTACACCATTGTGTTCGAACTCGCGGGCAGCGGGCGCGCGCTGGCCGTAGTGATGGTCGCGAAGATGCTCCCCGTGTTCCTCGTAATGCCGGTGGCCGGGCCGCTCGTGGATCGGTTCGATCGGCGAACTCTGCTGATTGCGTCGGATCTGGCACGCATGGTGCTGGCGCTCGGGCTGATCCTCGCCCACCGGGCGGAGAGCCTCCCCGCGCTCTACGCTTGCATCGTGGCCATGGTGACCATGACCGGTGTTTTCTTCCCCGCGCGGCAGGCCGCCATTCCGCAGATTGTCGGGGAGAAGGACCTGGCTACGGCGAATGCGCTGTCGGGCGGGACATGGTCGGTCATGCTGGCGATTGGCGCCGCCGCGGGAGGATGGGTTACGGCAGCGGCAGGGGTGGATGTGGCGCTTGTTCTGGACTCGGCGACCTTTCTGCTTTCCGCGGGACTTCTGGTCACGCTCCCGGCGCTTCCGGCACCCGCCGCCCGTCGCGGCGCCAGCGTGACATTCGTCGACGGGCTTCGTCATCTGCGCAGGCACCCCTACCAGATGGCGCTGGCCTGCCTGAAGCCGATGATGGCTCTCGGCGGCGGGACGCTCATTCTCATCCCGGTATTGGGGTCGGGGTTCTTTCCCGCGACATCGGGGCCGCTCTGGGTGGGAATCCTCTACAGCAGCCGGGGGTTGGGAGCGCTGATCGGCTCCATCGGGATGTTCCGGGTCTTTGGCGAATCAAGTCGCACGCTTCGCCGCATGATCCTCTGCGCGTACCCGCTGGCCGGGTTGGCCTATCTCGCGCTCGGTCGCGTCACGACATTCGCGGGGGCCGCGGCTTGCCTCTTCGTGGCGGCCGTGGGAAGCGGGATGAACTGGGTCATGGTGGGTACCCTCCTTCAGCGCGATGTGGACCGACACTATCTGGGCCGCGTTTCCGCGTTGGAGTTCGGCGTCATGACGCTGGTGTTCTCGGGAATGAGCTGGATCGCGGGAGGGTTTCTGGATTCCGGAGTGCCCCCGAGTTCCGTGGCGACTCGCTTCGGGTTCCTGCTGTTCGTGCCGTTCGTGGCGTGGGGCGTGGCGTTGGTCCTGTTTCGGGAGCGGCGGCTCCGGGATGCAACCGGCGACGCCGTGCTGACCGCCGGAACCACACCGGAGGCCTTCGACGCGATCCCCCCCGCTGAAGACTGAGCGCGACGCGCACTTTCGTCAGGACAGAACCCGCAGGAGCGTCGCGCCGCCCCCCGCCAGCAGAAGAACCGCCCCGGCCGCTGCGATCCAGCGGAGCTTGCGAAGCGCACGCGTCTTCTGGGGAACGAACTGTTCCGGCTCGCCGAAAGGACCGGTCGTCAGGCCCTGCGGTCGGTGCACATCCGGGTGCAGCCTCCACCACGGGTGCATGAGGCCGTTCTTCATCAGGAGAATCACGGGGCGTGCATACCCGCGGGTCGGGAAGGAGTCCACCGACTCCACCGCGCTTCGGAAGAAGAAACGCGCCCGTTCGACAAACGACTCACGCTCCGCATCGTTCGCATGGAGTGCCGCATAGCAGAATACATCGGACTTGCGGATGTCCTGGGCGGGCCAGGTTTCGTTCGGGTACTCCAGCTGCCCGGGTTTGTCCAGGATGGGGTGTTCGTGCGCCGCCATCCAGCGTGCGTACGCGAGGAGGCTCTCGCGCGCGTAGGTGTAGGCGCTGTCGAGCTGTCCGGTCTCCGCCTTCGCATCCAGGTACTTGCCCAGTGCCTGCAGGTAGACGGTGTAGGACCAGCGGTTCTCGGCGTTGAGGAGGTCTCGCGCCTCCATGTTGTCCTCGGGGTGGATGGAACGGCGGATCAGCGTTTCACAGCGGGCGAGGAGATCCGGATCCCCGCCGAGGCGCCACCCGTCAACAAGCGCATTGATCGAGTTCCCCGCCCCCCGTCCCGGGCCGTGGTAGCCGAAATCGCGCGTCTTCGTCGCCAGCCCGGTGTCCCCACGATCCAGAACCCGCAGCATGGTCTTTGCCCCGTCGTCGGCATCCACCACCCACTGCGCACTTCCCAGCACCGCCTCGCGGGCGAGTTCGTCCCCCGTGAGCAGGTGGTAGTGCAGGAGGCCGGTCGTGTAGTTGTGTTCGTTGTCCGGTCCGCCGCCCGCTGACCCCACGCTCGGGTACGATCGGTGCGTGCTCTTCCCGGCATCGACATAGTGGACGGTATGCCAGAAGAGCCCGTGGTTGTAAGCGGAGCGATCACGATCCGTGTGGTAGAGGTCGATGTCCATCACATGGCGTGCCAGTTCTTCCATGATCCGGAACCAGCGTATGTCTCCGCTTCCGGCGAATCGAAGGAACGCGCCGTCCACCGCATCGTACTGATTGTTGTAGTGGGAGACGAAGGTCTCATCGCCCTTGTGGAAGTGGGCTTCGTGATCAGCCGGGATCTCTCCAAAGTGACGCCAGCCGAACTCGTCCGCCGCTTCGCGCTTGGCTTCAAACGATGAGTCTCCTTCGATGGCCTGATCTACCAGACGCAGACAATCCGCATCCGTGTCTTCGGCACGCGTTGTGAGGTAGGGGATGGCCTCCGTGGAGGCATACCACTTCGGGTCCGCATGGACGAAGAGCGGCGCGCGTGCCGCGTCATTCGCGGGGGCCAGCGCTTCCTCGCCGAAGAACAGCCGGACTTCGTGGCGCTTTCGCTCTCCGCCCTGGATCTCGTGGAAGGCACCCGGTCGTTCCGGGAAGAGACCGATGCGAAGCGTGCCGTCGGCCTCGGCCCGCATGTCCTTTGGGAACTCCTGCCAGAAGTATCGCATCGATGCCGAGACGCCCGCGCTTCCGTCATGCACAGCCAGTCGGGGAGATGCGCGCAGCCCTTCGCGCGCTTCGGACCCCATGCGCACCCGATACCCTTCCAGTCCGACGGGGATTCGGCCTTCGTGGTCCTGGTGCACACGGCTTCGCCGGTTCTTGCCTCCACTTCCGTCCTGCAGGATGCCGACACTTCCACCCGGCACTTCCGAAAGGGGAGCGCCGCAGTCCGCCGACCAGGAAGCGCGGCCCGCCTTTCGGGAGGCGATGCAAAGGGAGAGTTCGCGAAGGAACACGGACCCCGGGTCTCCCAGTTCCCAGTGACCGCCCGGGTGGGCCGCACGGCGTGGATTGGTGACGGCGATCTCCAGTTTGGCGGCGGCGCGACCGGCGTGGAGCGTGATTCGGGCGGTAAAGTGGAGAAGCGGGTCGCCGGGGCCCCAGAACTCCCCGTCCACACGAACCGTCGTGCGGAGAGGTCCCGCCGTCTCCAGGGCGACCCGGGTCGCCACCGGATTCCACGAGTGCCCGGCCCGGTCGACGCAGACCCAGCCGGTCCCCGCGGGGTCCAGCATCTCGACGCCGTCGGCCCGTACGGACCGGAAGGGGTCAAACGGTCCTCTTGCCATGAGAAATGCGGCGGCGCCCGTGTCCACAAAGAGGCCGTCGCCCGTCTTGTTCGCTTTGATCTCCGGGCTGTCGGGCGCGGGCGGACCGTCGTCCACCGTAAGGAAGAACTCCGCTTCCCCCCGCGACGGCGCACCCGCCGCGAAATCGAGAAGCACCCACCGGATGCTCCCGTCGCTCCAATGGTCCTGCGCCTTCACCTGGAGCGGGATGGCGTCTCCCTCCGTGGACCGCAACCGGAGGTGGCCTGCCTCCCGCACCCGCCCCCGGGGAAGGGGGACCCCGATGGTGACCGGTTCGGCGATCCTCGCGAATCCGGCGGTTTCCCGGGCAATCAGGCGGACGGACAGGGGCGCGTGTCGATCGACGGCGGGGTCCACGGTTCCTCCGAGTCTGCGGCGTGTGGACAAAGA